>JACIYK010000099.1 GCA_014359965.1 Candidatus Aminicenantota bacterium | reverse complement strand
CCAGCGGAGAGCCACACACGTCACAAACGCCATCGACTTTAGGTTTATTATTTATTATATTATACACAGCTCCACACTGAAGGCAAACCCTTCGACCTGACAAACGCTTGAGAATTTCATCTTCTGTCACCATTATTTCAAAGACCGTTTCTGGCCTTTTCTCTTCCATAGTTTCTAGGAGCAGAGCCTGGTTCAGGTTGCGGGGAAAACCATCAAGAACATAACCTTTCCGGCAGTCATCAGCTGCAATCCTCTGGCGGACTATCTCTACCACAATCTGGTCACTGACCAGCTGCCCGGCTTTCATGATTTCTGCTACCTTTTTACCCAGTTCGCTGTCTTCCTGGACTTCCTTACGGAGCAGGTCGCCAGTAGAAATCTTGGGAAACCCGTACCTTTTCTGCATCATGTCTGCCTGAGTTCCTTTGCCGCTGCCAGCCGGCCCCAGAAGAATAATCCTCATCCTCTTCTCCCGCGCAAACGTCCACTTTTCAGAAAACCATCATAATGCCTCATAACCAGTTGAGCCTCAATCTGCTGCAAAGTATCCATGGCCACCCCGACTACAATCAATATTGATGTACCGCCAAAGTAGAAGTCTACATTTAAACCCTGGGTAAACCATTTTGGTAAAGCGGCTTCTAATGCTGGTCCGATCCAAGGTAAAGCACCAACTTTAAAACCGGTGGTCAGGAACTCTGGCAGAATGGCAATGGCCGCGAGATAAAGGGCTCCCACCAACGTTATTCTGCTAAGAACCTCATCTATGTAGTCAGCGGTATTTTTACCAGGTCTGATACCTGGTATGAAACCGCCGTATTTTCTCAAATTATCTGCCACGTCATTGGGGTTAAAAATAATGGAAACATAAAAATAGGTGAAAAAGATTATAGCCGCCACATAGAGCAAGTTGTAAAGAGGCATACCCATGCCAAACTGCCTGGCTATGGTCTGGAAAATTGGCGCCTTGGACAGGCTAGCCAGCGTAGCTGGAATGGTTATGATGGAAGCAGCAAAAATTATCGGAATTACTCCACCAGTATTAACCCTGAGTGGTAGGTGTGTGCTCTGTCCTCCATAAACCTTACGGCCAATTATTCTCTTGGCGTAAGATATTGGAATACGCCTCTGGCCTCGCTCCACGAAGATTATAAAGGCTACCACGGCCAGCATCATAATGATTAAGAAAATAATCTTCAGGGCATCAATGGAACCTGTTTTAAGCCCGGTAATTAGGCTGTTAATACCACTTGGTAAGCCTACTACTATTCCGGCAAAGATAATCAGGGAAATTCCATTACCGATACCGCGCTCTGAAATCTGTTCACCCAGCCACATGATAAAAGTTGTACCCGTAGTCAGAGTCAACATGGTCAGCAGCCTGAACCCCCAACCCGGGTTGGGCACCACTCTGGCACCGGTTGGACTGGTCAGGTTTTCCAGAAAGAGGGCGATACCGAATGACTGAATGATACATATGAGCAGGGTTCCATATCTTGTGTACTGAGTGATTTTTTTGCGCCCCAGTTCACCTTCCTTTGATAGCCTTTCCAGATAGGGCCAAACTACCGTAAGCAACTGAAGAATAATAGAAGCACTGATGTATGGCATAATGCCCAGGGCGAAAATTGACATCCTGGACATGGCTCTACCTGAAAACAGGTCATAAAACCCCAGAATGGAGCCGCGTTGGGTCTGCCAAAACTCAGCCAGCGCCGCGGCACTCACACCCGGGTTTGGAATCTGAGCCCCAATTCGGTAAACAGCCAACAGGAGAAGTGTAAAAATTACCCTTTTCCTGAGGTCAGGAATGCTAAAAATGTTGCGAATACTTTCTAACATTATTCCTTCCCGATTACTATAGCTTTTCCGCCGCTTTCCTCAATCTTTTTCATGGCAGATTGAGAGAAAGCGTGTGCCTTGATGGTCTTGGGAGCAGTAAGCTGCCCCTTGCCCAGGACCTTTACTATTTCCTCTTCCTTATGAATCAAACGATACTCCACCATCTCCTTGGGACCGATTTCCTGAACAGGGATTTTATCTAGCCGGTCCAGGTTCACTTCAGAATATTCCACTCTAAACTTATTGTTAAATCCTCTCTTTGGCAAACGCCGATGCAAAGGCATCTGGCCACCTTCAAAACCCCATTTTCTCTTGTACCCAGCACCGGCCAGCTGGCCTTTGTGGCCCCGGCCAGCAGTCTTCCCCAGTCCAGAACCGGGTCCGCGGCCTCTTCTCTTATCTGATTTTTTAGCACCTTCGGCTGGTTTTAATTTGCTGAGGTTCATGGTTTTTCAATCTCCTCTACTTTGAGCAAATGAGAAATCTTTCGGACCATTCCCCTGATTTCCGGGCAGTCTTTCCTGACCACTTCTGAATTTAGTTTTCTCAAACCCAAGCCATAAGCAACCAGACGATGTTTCTGGGGATGTCCGATAAGACTGCGCACAAGCTTTATTTTCAGATATTTTTCCTTGCTCATTTTGGCCTCACTCTATAACTTGGATTGTTCGCTTTCTTTTCCCCGTACCTTCTTGACTTCTTCAGGACTCTTGAGCTTTTTTAGGGCATCAATCGTGGCCTGAGCCACAGTAATCGGGTTATTGCTTCTGATTGATTTAGTCAGAATATCTTTTACCCCAGCCAGCTGGAGAATAATTCGAACCGCTCCTCCGGCGATAACTCCAGTACCTCTTGAAGCAGGCCTCAGGATTACGAGGCCGGCATCTGATTCCCCTTTCACTCGATGAGGAATGGTCGTCCCCACGATGGGAAACTCAATCATGTTTTTCTTGGCATCCTCGACGGCTTTGGCAATAGCCTGGGGTACCTCTCTGGCTTTTCCCAGACCAATACCAACCTTACCTTTTTCATTACCAACAGCCACCAGCGCGGAGAAGCTCAGGTTTTTCCCGCCCTTTACTACTTTGGTAACTCTTCGGATAGAGATTACCTGGTCCTTGAGCTCAAGCTCTGAACTGATAACTTCGTCCAGCTTTTCGAAATCTTCGTGTTCCACGCTCATTCCTCCTTAATCGGTTAAAAGGAAATGCCTTCCGCCCTCAGGGCCTCAGCTAACATTTTTACCCGACCATGGTAAGGATACATACCACGGTCAAAAACTATGGCCTGAATATTCTTTTCCTTAAGTCTTTTGGCCAGAATTGAACCCAGCAGCTGACAGGCTTCTTTATTCTTGGTGTTTTTAGATTGTTCCCGGAAACTCTTTTCCAGCGTAGAAGCTGAAGTAATAACTTTTCCAGAAAGGTCATCGATAACCTGGGCATAAACATAACGGTTGGACTTAATCACCAGAACTCTAGGTCTTTCTGGCGTTCCTTTAATTTTTTTCCTGATCCTGGCTCTAATTCTTTTTTTTCTGAGTTTTTTGATATCAGCTTTTGACTTAAGCACCGGCCACCCCCGCTTTTCTTTCTTTCTTGATGAGAACTTCGCCGACCAGCTTAATACCCTTCTGCTTATAAGGGTCTGGTCTACGAAATCTCTTAATCGTGTCCGCTACCTGTCCAACTTTTTGCTTGTCAATACCCTTTACTGTCAGAAGGGTTGGCTTTTCGGCAATGATCTCAATCCCTTCCGGGATTTCATAGATGATTGGTTTTGAATAACCGACGTTCAGCTCCAACTTATTCTTTTCCACTTTAGCTCTGTAGCCAACTCCGCTGATTTCCAGCTGTTTAGTATAACCCTGGCTAACCCCGATGACAGCATTATTGGCTAAAGATCGACAAAGTCCATGAAACTGTCTGGCTTTTTGTTCATCGTTGGCTCGTTTCAAAAGGAGCTGATTCCCTTCAAGAACAGCTGTAATGCCTTCATAAAGGGGAGAGGTTAATTTACCAAGTTTACCTTCAAATTCAATCTTATCTGGATGAATGGTCACCTTCACACCCGGCGGTATGACAATCGGTTTCTTACCAACTCTCGACATTTTTCTACCTCACCAAGCCAAATTACCAGATTTCACACAGGACTTCCCCGCCCAGGCCCAATTCTTCACACTGTTTACCGGTCAGGATTCCTTTTGAAGTGGAGATAATAACTACACCCAGTCCATCCAGAACTTTGGGCACGGTGTCCTTGGTACAGTAAATCCGACAGCCAGGTTTGCTGATGCGGCGAAGTCCGGTGATAGCACTCTGGTTATTATCTGTATACTTCAGGGTAATGTTAAGAGTACCCTGCTTGTTATCTTCAATAACTTTATAGCTGCGAATGTAGCCTTCTTCTTTTAAAATTCGGGCTATTTCTACCTTGAGCCTTGATGAAGGAATGTTAACTTCCTTTTTCTTGGCTCTGATAGCATTTCTAATTCTCGTTAGCATATCAGCAATTGGATCTGTTAAGCTCATTGCTCCATCCTTTCGAAGAAATTTACCAGGAAGCCTTAATGATTCCCGGAATTTCTCCCTTATGGGCTAATTCTCTGAGACAAAGACGACAGAGTTCGAATTTCCGGTAATAACCTCTTGGCCGTCCACAGATCCGGCATCTGTTACGATGCCTGATGCCGTATTTCGGTTTTCTTTGATCTTTAACCATCTTAGCTATTGTAGCCATCTTACTTTCCTTTCTTTAGGACTCACGGAAAGGCATGCCCAGCTTTTTCAGCAAGGCATACGCTTCCTTGTCATTCTTGGCCGTGGTCACGATGGTGATATTTAGGCCACGCGGCCTCTCTACCTTGGTATAATCTATCTCTGGAAAAACCAGCTGGTCTTTCATGCCCAGGGTATAATTTCCACGACCGTCAAAAGACTTGGGTGAAACTCCACGGAAGTCTCTCACTCGCGGCAAGACGATGTTAACCAGCCGGTCAAAGAATTCATACATTCTCTTTTTTCTGAGTGTCACATAACAGGCTATGGGCTGACCTTTTCTCAGTTTGAAGGCCGAAATTGATTTCTTGGCTCTTCCCACAGCTGGATACTGCCCGGATATCTGAGCCAGCTCAAGTTTGGCGGTATCCAGAAGCTTGATGTTCTGGATAGCATCACCCACTCCCATATTTATGACAATCTTTTCCAGCCGAGGAACAGCCATGGGGTTGTCAATACCCAGTTCCTCCTGGAGCTCTTTAATGATTTCTTTTTTATATTTTTCTAACAACCGACTCATCTTTTAACCTCTCATGCCTTTTCCAGGTTGGCTTGACATCTGGCACATATTCTAATTTTTGTCCCATCTTCCAAGATTTTATGTCTGAACCTGACTCCACGACCACAGTCTTGGCAATAAAGCATTACTTTTGAAACGTGAATAGGAGCTTCCTTTTCCATAATTCCACCTTGAACATTCTGACTACGGTCAGGTCGGACAAAAACTTTAACCATATTGATTCTCTCAACAAGAACTCTATTCTTTTCTGGGATTATCTTTAAAATCTTGCCGGTTTTGCCCCGGTCTTTGCCGCTTCGCACAATAACCACATCATTCTTTTTAAAGGGAAAATTGGCCATCACAACACCTCCGGAGCCAACGATATTATCTTCATGAATTTCTTCTCTCTCAGCTCTCTGGCCACTGGACCAAACACACGTGTTCCAACTGGTTCGCCGTTTTTGTCTATGATGACAGCTGCATTATCATCAAACCGGATGTAAGACCCGTCCTTCCGTCGGACTTCTTTTCTCGTCCGGACAATAACTGCTCTGACTACTTTCCCTTTCTGAATCTTGCTATCCGGGTCTGCGTCTTTAACAGAAGCGGAGATAACATCACCGACTGAAGCCACTCTTCCAACTCCGCCACCCAGTGGAGTAATAGCCATGATTTTCCGGGCGCCGGAATTGTCAGCTACCTTGAGCATAGTTCTCATCTGGATCATGTTAGTTCACCCTCATTCTCAGTTTCTATCTCTTTGGAAGCTAAACCGATAATTTCGGCTACTCTCCATCTTTTCAGCTTGCTGATTGGCCTGGTTTCCACAATCCTGACGACATCCCCAACTTTACATTTTTCATGCTCATCGTGAACCAGGAACGTTTTTTTCCGCTTAACCGTTTTCTTGTAAAGCGGATGCTTTTCCAGCCTTTCAACCAGAACCCTTACGGTTTTAGCCGAACTTTTGGCTATTACCGTACCAACCTTGGTCGTTATCCTTTTTTCGCGTTTAGCTTCCATCTTTATTCCGTCCCTTTTTTCTTAATTTCATTTAATAGAGTCTTTATCCTGGCAATATCTCTTCTGATGTTCCTCATCTTCATAGGGTTATCCAGCTGTCCCAGAGATTTCTGAAAGCGCAGCTTGAAAAGTTGGTCTTTGAGTTCTTGCTCTTTCTGTTTTAATTCATCAACCGATAACTCTCTCAATTCCTTGATCTTCATTTTAGCTCCCTATGCTCTCTTGAAATAAATCTAGTTTTTATCGGCAGTTTATGAGCTGCCAGACGCATAGCTTCCTGAGCTACTTCGTAATCCACACCTTCGATTTCAAAAATAATCCTTCCTGGCTTGACCACATCTACCCAGAATTCCGGGTCGCCTTTCCCGCGTCCCATTCTTGTTTCTGTGGGTTTCTTCGTAACCGGTTTCCAGGGAAAAACTCTAACCCACATTTTGCCTCTTTTTTTAAGGAAACGAGTTATGGTCACACGTCCAGCCTCAATCTGTCTGGCAGTCAGCCAGCAGGGTTCCAGGGCCTGAAGGCCATATTCACCAAAAGCCAGCTCTGCTCCGCGCAGGGCCTTACCCTTCATCCTTCCACGTTGCTGTTTGCGGTATTTAACCTTTTTGGGCATCAACATGGTCAAATCTCCTCAGCCTCAATAATTTGAGAAGTGACTTTGGCTTTATCCACATCACCCCGGTAGATCCAGACCTTAATGCCGATCTGACCATAGGTGGTGAAAGCTTCAGTAAAGGCATAATCAATATCAGCCCGCAGGGTCTGCAACGGTAGCTGGCCCTTGAGATACCACTCTGTTCTGGCAATTTCCACACCTCCAAGACGGCCGGAGCACATTACTTTTATTCCTTTAGCTCCCATTTTCAGGGCCATTTCTACCGCTCTTCTCATAGCCCGGCGGTAAGCAATTCTTTTCTCTAGCTGCGTCTTAATGCCATCAGCCACCAGGGCAGCATTCAGCTCGGGCTTTTCCACTTCCCGGATGTCAACATAAACCTCGCGCTTGGCAATGCCTTCCAGCATATTTTTCAGGTTCTCAATTTCTTTACCACCACGCCCTATAATGATCCCCGGCCTGGCCGTGTGAATGATAACCCGGACTTTCGGCCCAACTCTTTCCACATCCACGCTGGCAATGCCGGCATGGGCGTATTTTTCCCGCACGGCCTTCTTCATCTGTAGGTCTTCATGGAACAGCCGGGCATAATCTTTGCCCTTTGCAAACCAACGAGAAGTCCATTGCTTATTGAAGCCTAAACGAAATCCTATTGGATGTGTCTTCTGTCCCACCGTTCATCTCCCTTTCTTTTCGTCTAAGTAAATTTTTACATGACTCATTCTTTTTAAAACCCTGTAAGCTCGACCCATAGGTGCCGGTCTAATTCTCTTCATGGCCGGCCCCTGATCAATCTGAATTTTGGCGATGTACAGGTTATCTACATCCACATTGGGCGATTTCTGCTGAGCATTGGCTATGGCCGATCGCAGGACTTTTTCCAGGATGGCACTGATCTTTTTTTTCTCGTTAAATTTTAGAATGGTCAGGGCTTCTCCAACCAGACGGTTCCTGATCAGATCAGCCACCAGACGGCCCTTTTGCGGGCTCATACGCACATATCGAGCAACGGCTTTTGAGAGATACTTTTCTTTTTCCATGGCTATTTACCCACTTTAAGTTGTCGGGCAGTCTTGGAAGTATGTCCTTTAAAGGTCCTGGTCGGTGCAAATTCTCCCAGCTTGTGGCCAACCATCTGTTCGGTGACAAAAACCGGTATGAATTTCCGGCCGTTGTGCACACCAAAAGTCAGGCCAACCATTTCAGGTACAATAGTTGAGCGTCGCGACCAAGTTTTTATCACCTGTCTCTTTTCTTTCATAGACTGTGCTTCCTGCACCTTTTTCATTAATTTTGGGTCAACATAAGGACCCTTACGCAAAGACCTGCCCATAGTTATTTACTCCTTTTTCTAATGATGAAAGCCTGAGTTCTTTTATTTCTTCTAGTTTTATATCCTTTGGTCGGGATACCTTCCGGGCTGACAGGATGACGGCCGCCTTTGGTTCGACCCTCACCGCCGCCATGCGGATGGTCTATTGGGTTCATGGCCGTACCACGAACATGGGGCCTGATGCCCAGCCAGCGTGTCCGCCCGGCCTTACCGATGCTGATGTTTTGATGATCAAGGTTGCTGAGTTGCCCAACCGTGGCCCGGCAGTCCAGATGCACCTTGCGGATTTCTGAAGAAGGTAACCTGAGCTGAGCATAATCGCCTTCCTTACCGAGTATCTGCGCCCCAGCACCAGCTGCTCGGGCCAGCTGACCGCCTTTACCAATCTTCAGCTCCACGTTGTGAACTATGGTACCTACCGGGATGTACCTTAAAGGCATGGCGTTACCCGGGAGAATATCCACCTGGCTGTTGGAAGAAATTATAGTATCCCCAACTTTCAAGTTCAGAGGTGTCAGGATATACCGTCTTTCTCCATCGGCATACTTAATCAGAGAAATAAAAGCTGAACGATTGGGGTCATATTCGATAGTTTCCACCACACCAGGAATGTCAATTTTATCCCGTTTGAAATCGATGATGCGGTACATCCTTTTATGTCCGCCACCACGATGTCTGACTGATAAATGACCCTTATTGTTGCGACCACCGCTCTTTGGCAGAGGAACCAGCAATGGTTTATAGGGTTTATCAGTAGTAATTTCTTCAAAAGTCAGACCTGTCCGGTGACGTAATCCTGGAGTAACTGGTTTATAAATTTTGATACCCATGGTTATACTGCCT
>JACIYK010000098.1 GCA_014359965.1 Candidatus Aminicenantota bacterium | reverse complement strand
CCCGTTAGCTCCATACTAAACCTGTTCCACCAGATACGGCTCCCTATTATCAACCTCTGGGGTGGAATGTCGTTCAATGGGTTGCCGGAAATTTTACTCTTACCTTGATAGAGATAATAATTTCCAAATAACGAGAATCCCTTTATCGGAAACCATTCCCACTCCACTTCCAGACCTTTTATTCTGCCGTTGTCCACGTTTTCATAGGTGTAAAGCTGGTCTCCAATTTTGTATCTTTCAATCAGGTTATCAATGCTGTATTGGAAAAGATACAGTCCTAAAAAGGTTCGTTTCTGGCTGAATCTGAAACCAGACTCAAAGTTCAGGCCGTCTTCATTTTTAAGCCCGGGATTGGCGATAATGAAACCCCGGCCGGTTATGCCGGTATAGAACCTTTCATTAATATCTGGTGCCCGGTATGAACGAGAGAAGTTAGCAAAGATATTTAAGGAGTCAAGCAACCTGTAAGAAGCAGCCAGAAATCCGGTTAAGGTAGTTTTGTCACTTGCCAGAAGCTGACCACCGGTTTCTGCACTGGATTTTAAGAAATCAAGCCTCAACCCGCCGGTCAGGTCCAGTTTTCTGATGCCGAGGTAATCAAAGCTCAGAAAAAGGCCGGCGTCTTTTCTGTTTCCATTCAGATATGGGTATTCAGTAGTAATTTCAGTAACTTGTCCTGTAGAATCCAGAGTTTTATACTGGTTTAAGGCTTTACTCCGGGCCCGAGCGTAAAAATCAGCTCCACTAATCAGCCGGAAAGTATTTGATAATTTATACTCAAGAGAAAGCTGGGCTCCATAATCTGTACTTTCAGTGCGGGCGAAACTTTCCTGAGTTTTTAAACCATTTTTAATGCTGTCTTTTCTGGTCTCAAGAAAATTCGGGTTCAGATAAAAATGGATAACGAGTTCTACTTTTTCACCCAGAGATTTTTCTTTCCAGTTGAACTGAAAAAGGTTTTGATTTTCCCTCGGGTACCAGGTGGGTTTGGTCAGGCTGTTGACAGCCGGTTTACCTATATCCCGACCGCGGGCCAGTATGAAACTGGTGGTTATTTCTCTTTTTTCTGAATACCTGACGACTTTGCCCATAAGACTTGACTGGCTAAAATAGGAATACGGAATTTCTCCTTGAGGAGACTTATAATTATCAGCCTGGTCGTTTCTAACAGAAAAATAATAAGCCCAGCCTGACCGCGCCCCCGAAATAGCCAGATTGAACTCTCTTTCGTTGTTCACAGAACCATATTTGAGATGACCTTTCAGTTTGAGGTGGTTCTCTGCAGGCGGGGTGTAGGTTAATAGATTGATAACTCCGCCCATGGCATCTGAACCATAGAAGACTGAAGATGGACTGCGAAAGATTTCTATCTTTTCCAGGTCCTGCGGGTTGAGGAAAGAAGCGTTTGGCCCTGTGCGGCGGTCAGAAGAAATCCTGGAATTATCAATCAAGAGCAGGACCCGTCGCCGGGCCAGCCCGCGAATTGAAGGAACTATAGAAAACCCGCCGGAGCCAAGGCTAGTGACCCCGGTAGACAGGCTAACAACCTCTGTGACATGAGGGGGTAGTTTTTCTTCAACCGTCAGTTTAGAAATAACCGAGCCAGAGACCGGCAGCTCAAGCAAAGGTTCAGGAAAACGAGTAGCGGTCACTACCACTTCTTCTGTTTGGCGGACAAATGGGACAAGCATAAACTGTAAGACTTTTTTTCCCTGGGTGGTATTAATGACAAATTCTTCTTCAAAATAATCTGGATGTTTGATTTTTATGATTATCTTTTTGTCTTCTTGGGGTAATTCTAATTCAAAATAACCTTTTTCATCCGTTAAGGTGAAAAGTTCCTGATTCTCAACTTTCACTTCCGCTCGATTTATCGGTATTCCGTTAATACTTAAGACCTGGCCACGAATCTTCTCTGTGGCACTTAAAGTGCCGAAGAGAAGAAGCACAATGAAAATAAGAAATATGACAGAACGAATATTATTTTTTCCCTTCAACATGAAATGTTCTCCTTTAAGGGAGTGAGGATTTGATTTTATATTCTAAGACGAAGGTCAGGTTTAAGTCAATTGATTTGGTTGGGTTGACGAGGGACAGACTTTTAAGTAATCTGATAAAAAATAAGTAATTGATTAAAAGCAACGTCATAATAAAAGAATAGTGTGGAAAATTAAGCTCAGGAGTTAGAATTGGTGGAAGATAAAATCAGGTCGACCGGAGCCAGAACGGATTTGGCCAGTGTTCTAGAGCATCTTGAACGCAGGAGAAAAATTTATTTGTCATACGGTTACGACCTTGAAGCAGAGCGCCAGGCCATCATTCAGGCCGCCCAGCCTATCTCAGGGGTGATTCTGGAAGCAGGGACAGGCAAAGGACATTTTGCTGTCAGCCTGGCTCGGCTCGGTTATAAATTAGTTAGCTTTGATTGTTCTGAGGAACAACTGCGGATAGCCAGGATGAACCTGGAAAGACATGGGTTAGCTCATCTGGTAGAGCTGGTCCAGGAGAACGGGGAAAACCTTTCTTTTGCTGATGGCTCCTTTGAGGCCATTTTTTCAGTCAACATGGTACATCACCTTAAGAATACCTATCAGGTTCTCTCTGAACTTATCCGGGTCTTAAAGCCCGGTGGAAAACTCATTATCAGCGATTTCAGCCCCGAAGGCCTGGCCATGATGGCAGAAGTCCACCGTCTGGAGGGTGATGAGCACGAAGTAGCACCGGTTGGTCTGGAAGAAGTGGAAAAGTTTTTAAAAGAAAAAGGTTTTGAGATGACCCGGACCAGAACTAAATTTCAGATTACCCTGGTTTGTACAAAACCAGCGGAGAAAAGTTAACAGAGGTAAAAGCAAAAGCGGATAGTAAATAGTAATAGGAGATGATTAAGATAGTCGCCTCAGCCATTAAAAAAAAATAAATGGCCGCGATTCTTTTTACCTGATTTTTCAGCCAGGAAACTTTAAAATTTTAAGGAAATTAAAAGTCATAGAAACTAAGGAGGATGGCTCATGAAAATCATCCGGTTGATAAACAGAAAATTTTTCTGCCCGGCCGTGGCTGTTTTAGTGTTTTTCTGGTCCCTTTTAGCGGCCCAAACGCCAGCGCGAGATGATTTAACTGGTATAAAAGTTAAAAACACCAGACCAGAACAGCCGGTAGTTTGGTCTCTTGAAGTAGGACAGAATATCCCAAGGCCTGAATACCCCAGACCGGAGTTTGTCCGGGCGGAATGGTTAAACCTCAACGGAGAGTGGGATTTTGCCCTGGACCTTTCTGATTCCGGCGAGGAAAGGGGATTGCCTGAGGGACAGGGGTTTGACCGTAAAATCATCGTTCCTTTTGCGCCGGAAAGCCCGCTCTCAGGGGTGGGGTTTCAGGATTTTATGAATGCTGTCTGGTACAAAAAGGTCATAAAAATTCCAGAAAAATGGCGTGGTCAGAGGCTCAGGCTGAATTTTGAGGCCGCTGATTATAAAACTACAGTCTGGATAAACGGGAAAAAGGTTGGAGAAAACTATGGCGGTTATACTCCATTCTCGTTTGACATAACTGATTTTTGCGATAAAGAAGAAAACGTCCTGGTCGTCAGGTGCCAGGATTATCTGAGAAATAATCTTCAGCCTTCAGGAAAACAGAGCAAAAGGTATCATTCCTACAGCTGCCTTTATCGCCGGACGACCGGTCTGTGGCAGACAGTCTGGCTGGAACCAGTCCCGGTTTCCCATATTGAAGAATATAGGGTTTATCCAGACGTGGATAATTCTCAGGTTCTGCTTCAAGTAAAGCTTGCCAGCACTACCCCAGAAGATTCCTTGACGCTGGAAGTTAAAGATGAGGGAAAAGTTATCTATCAGGAAACAAAAAAAGCCTCTAATCTGATTTCTTTTCTTGTAAAGATAAAAAATCCAAAACTTTGGGAAATTCGAAAACCTTTTCTTTATGATTTTATTTTAGAACTTAAGAAGGGAAAATCCCAAGTTCTGGACCGGGTCCAGGGGTATTTTGGCCTGCGCAAGATTGAAGCCAGAGGCGAGAAAATTTATTTCAATAACCGCCCGCTTTTCCTGCGCACGGTCCTGGACCAGGGCTTTTATCCAGACGGAATTTATACTGCTCCGAGTGATGAAGCCCTGCGCCGGGATATTGAACTATCTCTGGCCTGCGGTTTTGATGGGGCCAGACTGCACCAGAAGGTTTTTGAACGCCGTTTTCTTTACTGGGCTGATAAGCTTGGCTATCTGGTGTGGGGTGAGTTTGCCGACTGGGGTCTGGATCTCAGCCGGCCGGAAGCGCTGCTCATCTTACAGCGAGAATGGGAAAAAGCAGTCTTGAGAGATTTCAATCATCCTTCTCTTATTGGCTGGTGCCCTTTTAACGAACAGTGGGGAGAGGAATATCCTGGAGTGATGGAAAGCATTTTCAACCTGACTAAAAAGCTGGACCCCACCCGTTTGGTTATTGATGCTTCCGGTGGCTACCATGTGGTGGTGCCAGACGTTTATGATTCCCATAATTATGAACAGGATGTCAGCAAGTTTAAAGCGGCCTACGATGGCCTGCGGCAAAATCCACCAGTGGTCTTTGTTAACGGTGATCCCCACAGAAATACACCCTATCAGGGGCAACCTTATTATGTTAGTGAATATGGCGGAATATGGTGGAATCCTGGTCAGCAGGATGAAAAATCCTGGGGGTATGGGGAAAGACCCAAGACAGCGGAAGAATTTTTGAAGCGGTATAAAGAGCTGACGGAAGTGCTTCTTTTCAATCCTAAAATTTGTGGCTTCTGCTACACGCAGCTTTATGATATTGAACAGGAAGTAAACGGTCTTTATACTTTTGACCGGAAGCCGAAGTTTGACCCGGGTTATTTCTTTAAGGTAAACCAGCAGAAAGCGGCCATTGAGAAATAACCGCTGAATTTAAACACAGGGGGTAGGAAGATGCCGATTTATGAGTATCGGTGTCAGGCCTGTGGTCGTAAATCAACATTTATTTTGCTTTCCATAAATTCTCCTTTTGAACCTGTCTGCCGATATTGTGGTAGCAGAGAACTTAAGCGGCTTGTTTCTAGAGTGGCTGTGCTGCGTTCTGAAGAGAGCCGGTTGGAGAGGCTGACTGACCCGGCTATTCTCAGTGGGGTGGAGGAAAACGACCCGGCCAGCCTGGCCCGCTGGATGAAAAAATTTGGCCGGGAGATGGGAATGGGAGAGGAACTTGGACCAGAGTTTGATCAGGAAATAGAGCAAGCCATAGAAGAAGCTGAGCGGTCAAGGAATCAAAAAGAGTCCGAAAACAGTGAAGCTGAAGACAGCACTTCTGCCTCAGAAGAGAATGACTTGCCCTCAGGAAATTCAACTGTGGATTCGGATTTTGGTGGAAGTGAGGAAATATAGTTATGGAACGTTTAGGACTTTGATAAATATTCATTAAGTCTAAAGGGTTATTTGCCTCGCTTGCTGGTTTTTAAAAGAAAATATTTGGCTTAAAAAAATAACCTCGTTTCCCGGGTGAACTTTTCAGTCTGCCTTTTTTATTTCGGGTTTCTTAAGGAAAATAAGAGCAACCACAGAGAGAAGACATAAGAAACCTGCTACCAGGAAGGCCAGTCGGTAGTTGCCAAGAGTAAGGGTTTTAACTAATCCTTCTTCACCCGGTTTAAAACTTTTAATCCGGACGATAGCTGAGGTTTTCATTAAAGCAGCGGCAAGGTAAGGACCGAGTAAGCCACCCAGGCCATAAGCGCTGAACATCCAGCCATAATTAGCGCCGTAATGTATGGTGCCAAAATAATCAGCTGTAACTGCTGGGAAAACAGCTAAAAATCCGCCGAAACAAAGTCCGATAAGCGATATGGCCATAAGAAAAAGATGAAACTCTTTCATCTGGTTGAGAAAGAGCAAGGTTATACCACAGATGATGAACATAGCCATGAGAGTGTTTTTTCTCCCAGCTCCGTCTGAAATTTTCCCCCAGAGAATGCGGCCAAGGGAGTTGAAAATAGCCAGTATAGAAACAGCCAGAGCACCTTCTGAAGTGATGCTGTTAAAGGTGGCTGAATCCAGGCCTGAAGTCAGAGAAGAAATGGCCAAAGATTGCCAGATGGGCGAAGCTTTCATGATGACCATCAGACCAGCAGCGCAGCCCGTCAGGTACACGCCCCAGAGCAGGCGGAATTGCCAGGTGCCAAGCATCTCTTTTGGAGTGAAATCTGCCTTAAGGCTTTGGTCGCTTTCGCTCTTTAGCGGAGGTTTCCATCCTTTTGGCTTATAACCGGGTTCAGGATTTTTCAATAACATAGCGCCGGATGTGATAGTTGCCAAAAAAATTATTCCAAGGACTAGGAAAGTGTTAAACAGTCCCACATTAGGAAGGGAAAAGAGATTTTTGCCCAGCAACTGATAAGGACCTCCGCTGATGAGAGCTTTAGCCAGCGGGGCAAAAAAGAAAGCTCCTGCTCCAAAGCCAGCCACCGCCAGCCCGGTAATCAAACCCCTTTTGTCCGGAAACCATTTAACACAGGTGGCAATTGGGCACACATAGGCTGCTCCAATGCCTAAGCCGCCGAGAACAGAGTAGGTGAGGATTAACCAGATAAGAGCTGTGGAAGGGGGAAAACTGGCGGTGAACCTGGCCAGGATTAAACCCAGACCGAGCAGCAGACCGCCTGCAATAGCCACTGGCCTGGGGCCAAATTTGTCCTGAAGACGACCGGCCACAATCACGGCCAGAGCAAAGCAGGCCAGAATAATCTGCGCTGGCCAGGTCACGTGAGTCTCTTTCCAGTCAGGAAAATGGGTGAGAAGCGGCGTTTGAAAAACACTCCAGATATAGACCGCTCCCAGGCTAACTTGAATTATCAATGCCCCAAGCACAACAAACCATCTGTTCTTCATCTGACCCTTCCTTTAAAATTTTTTTTACTGACGGGGACCAAAAATCTTTGTTCCGATCCTTACCCTGTTGGCTCCTTCTTCAATGGCTACGCGGTAAGAGTTGGTCATGCCCATGGAAAGAATCCGCAGGTCAGCGCCTGGTAGGTTAAGCTCTTTTAGATAGTCAAAAACTTGTTTGGTTTCCCGGAAATAAGGCCTTGATTCCTCCGGGTCTCCTTCAAAGGGGCCCATGGTCATAAGCCCGCAGAGTTTCAGGTTGGGAAACTGAATTATGGCCCGGGCCAGGTCTTCCACTTTTTCTGGGAAAACGCCAAACTTTTGCGGTTCGCGTCCAGAATTAACTTCAATCAGCACAGGCATAATTTTTTGTGCTGCCGCGCAGCGGCGGTTGATTTCTTCAGCCAGTTCTACTGAATCAACGGTTTCAATCAGGTCAAAGATTTCCACCGCTTTTTTGACCTTGTTTTTCTGCAGGTGACCGATAAAAGACCATTGCACCCGACGGCCGATGACCTGGAAGGCGAAGACCGCTTCCTGCACGTAGTTTTCACCGATTATTTTGACTCCAGCTTCTATGGCAGCTGTTATTTTTTCGGGCGTCTGCTGCTTGGCAGCTGCTACTAGCTCAACGCCAGGGGGAAGTTCCTGGAGTAGCTGCTGGACGTTTTGTTTTATGTAATCAAGTTCTGTCATTACCATGGCATTATAACTTTTTATTCAGGTCAGAATTATACTGAAATAAAATAACTGACTCAACAAAAATAAAGAAAGGATAGTAAAAAAGCAAGTTGATCTTGATGTTGGTTATAAAGAATGATAGCAAAACCGATAGAAAAAAAGCTCGGTTTGAAACACGAATTAAACCAGTCTGTGAAGATAATTGTTTTATGAGCAGAGCTTTATCAGAATACCAGGGTAGACAATGATTAAATAGGTTTTAATTGGCTTCGGCAGGAATTGGTTGCTGAGTTTATTGATAATTGATAAAGGCTGTGTGCTAAAGCAGTAAAAGTTGTGATAGACATAAATTCAGGCATAGAATAAAATAAAATTTAAACAATTCAGATGGGAATACAAGCCATGCGGAACATAAGGGAACAGATTGAGGAAGCGGAAAGGAGAACACTGTCCCCACGAGCCTGTCTTAGCGTCAACTCCAAAGGAAGGCAAAGACCTGAGCAACCCCACGCCATCCGGACTGCCTTCCAGCGCGACCGGGACCGCATCATCCACTCTAAATCTTTCCGTCGGCTGAAACACAAAACTCAGGTTTTCCTTTCGCCGTTTGGGGACCACTACCGGACCCGGCTGACTCATACACTGGAAGTTTCTCAAATTGCCAGGACTATTGCCAGAGCTCTCAGGTTGAACGAGGACCTGACCGAAGCTATAGCACTGGGACATGACCTGGGCCATACACCTTTTGGTCATGCTGGGGAGGAAACTCTCAATCAGCTTTTGCCTGGAGGCTTCTGTCATTATGAGCAGAGCCTCAGGGTAGTTGATAAGCTGGAATACGACGGAAAGGGGCTTAACCTTACCCATGAGGTGCGGGACGGTATTGTGAAACACTCCAAAGGGCGAGGACAGATTATTGATGAGGACCCGGAAGATATGCCGGAAACGCTGGAAGGACAGATTGTGCGGGTTTCTGATGTCATTGCCTATGTCAACCACGACCTGGATGATGCTCTTAGGGCCGGAATAATTAAAGAGGACCAGATACCCGGCCAGATAACGGATATCCTGGGGAAACTTCATGCTACCAGAATTGACCGTCTGGTCATGGATGTGGTGGAAAGCAGCCTGAAAGTCAGGCTGGAGCGAATCGCGATGAGCCCCCGAATATACCAGGCTCTGGTTGACCTCAGGGACTTTCTTTACGAGAAGGTCTATTTTAACCCGGTAGCCCGCGAGGATCTAAATAAGACAAAAAAAATTATCAAAGAACTTTTTGAATACCTAATTCAGCATCCAGAAGGCATGGTTAAAGAATACCCTAAAGGAGACCCCCTGGAAAGAAGAGTGGCTGATTTCATTGCCGGTATGACTGATGGTTATGCCCTGG
>JACIYK010000097.1 GCA_014359965.1 Candidatus Aminicenantota bacterium | reverse complement strand
TTATTAAACAGCTAACGACTATTAGCTCGTTTATGCAATCTTCGGCAATAGATAAACATTCATTTGAATATTTTAAAAATTTTTCCCATTCTTTCTTTTCCAGATATACATAAGCAAGTTTATAGGTACATTTTAGCTCCAGTTCTTTAAACCCGTACTTCCTGGACAATTCAATGGCTCGTTTTAAAAGAACTTCTGCTTCATCATATTTCTTCTCTCCCTTTTTACCAGCGGCAATTTTATAAACATTGATTATCTGCAGCACTCTTCGGGCATAATCATTTAAATTAGCGTCTTGTCCCCCGCTTAACTTCATAGCCTGTTCAAAAGCTTTTTCTGCCTCGGCTGTCTCTCCCAGGTTCCAGTAATTCAGGCCCTTCTCCACCCAACATTGAGCCTGGAACATCGAATCTTTTTCTCCTTCTTCATCCAGTAATTTTTCTACCACCAGCAAAGCCTCGCTGAACTTGCCTTCTTTCCTGAGCTTACGGGCCTCGGATAATTCTGGCTCAGGTTTATCACTCTTTTCACAACCTGTGACTCCGATTAGAAGAAACACGAAAATTGTGATTATTAAACGTCTGAACAGTTTTGCCTTCAACTTGCTTGCCTTCTCCCTTCCATTTCCTTTATTAAATATTCAGATCAGGTTTTATCGTCAACTATTTTTTACCTCTAACCTCTTTTAAATTTATTATAGTCAGAACTATGAGAAATTTATGTACAAACACAGTGAATAAGACGTCTGTATCAAAAATAATTCTCATTATTTTTTTCTTTACCTCCAGCCTGTATTCAGCGACCATTTCCGAGCAAGCTTCTGCCGTAAAAATTGCTTTACTCGGTCGGCCGATGCCTGATTTTACCCTGCATGCTTACCAAGGTGGAGAAATAACGTTATCTGGCCTAAGGGGGAAAATGTGCTGCTCATTTTTCCCCGCGGATATTCTGCCCCGGACCACTGGTATTCCATATGCCATCACAAATACCTGGAACTGGTGGAACAGGAAAACAGCCAGAAAATAAGAAAAAAATACAACCTGGAAATAATTTTCGTCTTCCCTTACTCTAAAGAGAAAGTCAAAAAATGGCTGGATGATTTACCAGGACAGATAGAGAAAATAAACAGTTGGAAATACCCGACAAATTATCAGGAGCTGGATGAAAAAGGCCAGTAAAACGTGGAAAGATATAGGCAGATATTTCCTAAAGACCTTTCATTAAAATCTGGCCATACTGATCATCCCTTCCCGATTCTGATTGATGCAAAGCGAACGGTGTCATCCGGCCTGGGGCTTTTTACCACTAACTGGAGTGGTAGCCAGGTGGAACAGAAGATACCAGCCGTTTATCTTATTGACGCTCAGAACCTACTTCGCTTTAAATACGTGAGTCAGAATACGCTAGACAGGCCCAAATATGATTACCTTCTGAAGATTCCGGAGATTATCAACGCTGATAAGCTTGAATAATAATCCCGCCTGCAACCCCAGCTCCCTAATTAAAAATTAATCCGGAGAAGTGCGGGCGGCATAGTTGAACTCTTTAAGCCGGTTAATCACATCCATGAGGATATCTTCTTTGGAGAGTTTGAGAATTTCTCCTGGTTTGACCTCTGGCATAAAAGGTCCTTCCTTTTTCTGAAGCGGTGATTTTTTATCTTTACGGCCGGCTATTTTTTGAACCAGTTTTAATTCCAGAGAGTTCTTTGGCAGAACAATTCGGTAATGAAAATTGTCCACCCGGCTGTCGGGGAAATTGATCTGTAGATGGATAAATTTATATTTTTCTTTAAAATACTTTATCTTTATCTTTCTATCTTTTAATTCTTTTTCCAGAGCCTCAAAAGCCGGCTCCACGATAAATTCACAGAACTGAGCAAAGTGCTCTCTGGCTTCTTGCTGATATTTTTCAATGATTCTAAGACCTTCAAAATAGCGGTTAAGCTCCTGTTTCCATTTTTCTTCTTTTTCTTTCATTTTGGTCACCCCCATAATATCATCATTTTTCCGCTTAAATTTCAACTAGGCCTAACCAATGGGGACCAGTAGGAAAATCCTGATGTCCATAACGTTGGTGCCCGTAGGACCTGTAAAAATTAGTCCCCCTGCTTCTTTAAAAAATCCGTAAGAATCATTATCAGCCAGAAAAGCTTCTAGCCGAAGATTTTTCTTCTCAGCCTCCAGGAGGGTCTCTCTTCCCGCTAAAGCACCGGCTGAGTCAGTATTTCCATCGCGGCCATCAGTAGCCAGGCTCATCACCAGCCAGTCCAGGCCGGAAAATTCTCTTATTCTCTCCTTTATAGCCAGCAGACAAGCTAAGACAAATTCGGTGTTGCGACCTCCCCGACCTTGCCCTCTAACAGTAACTGTCAGTTCACCACCAGCTAGCAGGCAGAAGGACCTTTTTTCCTCCCGGACTTTCCGGACAAAAGTTATCAGCTGGCTGATGTATTCTTCGGCCTTGACCCGGGCTTCTCCAAAATCATCCAGAGCTATAACTATTGATTCCAGACCGTGGTTTCTGGCTTCCTCTTTCGCCGATAGAAGAGCTTTCAGGTTATCACCTATGATGAAAGACTTCACCCTTTCCATAACTTTATCTTCTTTTTTTACCGTTTCCTCTCTAAGTCCTTTTTTTCCCTCTTCCAGGACGTGGAGAACCGCCTGCGGACAACGGTCGGTAACCTCTTTCCGGCGCAGAATATCTAAAGCTTGGGCAAAAGTAGAAGAATCATAATAAGTTGGGCCGGAAGCAATATTTTCTAAATCATTGCCATTAACATCTGAAATAACCAGGTTGACAACCCTGGCCGGCCAGGCTGCCCGCGCCAGACGGCCACCTTTTATCTTTGACAGATGCTTCCTCACAGTATTCAATTCTTTTATATCTGCTCCTGATTTCAGTAGAATATCGGTCACCTTTCTTTTATCCTCTAGACTCAATCCTTCATCAGGCAGACATAAATGGGCAGAACCACCACCTGAAATCAGAACCAGGAGCAAGTCCTCCGGTCCGCAGGAAAGAGCCAGCTCGTAAGCCTGGCGGCCAGCCGCCACACTCCACTCATCTGGCAGGGGATGAGCAGCTGGAAAATAAAAAGCCAGTCCTTTTTCCTGGTGAGTTTTCACCCCAGTAATCACCGCGGTCCCGAGTTTGTCTTCAATCTGAGGCCAGATGGCCTCCGCCAGTTTTTGACCCGCTTTGCCAAAGCTTATTAAATTAATTTTATTTATTTTCTCCAGGTCAATTTTCTCTCCTGCCAGGTAAAGCCACGAGCCTTCCCTTTTGACTTTCTCCTCGATTAACTTTTCTGGCCTAACCGAGTTAATAGCAGCCTCACCTATTTTTCTGGCTAGCTCTGGTAAATTCATAGCTCACTCCCCTCGCCTTCTAACTTCCCTGCTCATCCAGGTTTGTGGCTTCCACTTTTTCCCTCTATATGATAAATAATATCAAGGTCTGAGGTATGAGTCCATTAAGAGCAGAAATTTATCCTTCTTCAAGTTGGCCAAGTTTTTATTTTATAGCCTCAGTTATTATTTCCTTACTCATTTCTGTTCTATTTTCCTCCTGGTTTTTCCCGCTTCACGCCCAGCAGTCATCTTCTGCTGCCGCTGACGTGGAAAATAAGCTTAACGAAATAAACCGGCAAATCGAGCAGATAAAATCCCGGCTGGCAGAAGAGCAGCGAAAAGAAAGCTCGCTGCTAAACACCCTGGAAAAAATCAGGCTGAACAAGCGACTACTGCAGAAGGAAATTGAGTCTCTTAATCTGAGAAGGGCAATGGTGATGAAACAGCAAAGCGAACTGACCAGGAACATCTCAGCAACCAGAAAAAGCTTGGAACGGGAACGTGAAGCCGTAGAAAGAACTTTAATTACGCTTTATAAATACGGTCGCCTTGATTTCATGCATTTTTTTCTAAAGGCCAACAACCTGGAAACCCTGCTACGGGAAAGCAAAAATTTAACATTCCTAGCCCGCTATCAAGGAGAAGCTGTTAACCGCTATCTCAATACTCTGAGTCAGCTTCAGGCCATGGAGGCTGAACTGCAGAAAAAGAAATCTGAAGCGGAAAATCTACTTCGGCAGACAGAAGAAAACATGGCCAGGCTTTCAAAAGAAGAAAAGGAAAACCAGAAGGTACTGGAACAGATTAAAAAGAACAAGGCCATTTACCAGCAAATGATGGTCGAACTTCAGGAAAGCCGGGAACAGCTTAAAGAACTTCTTCAACGACTGCAGAACCAGGAAATCTCTCTACCATCACCTTTTATCCCTATGTACGAGAAGAAAGGAAAATTACCCTGGCCCTTAACCGGTAAGATAATAACTAGGTTTGGCCCGGAAAGACATCCCAAGTTCAAGACCGTGACTATCAACAACGGTATTGAAATCCAGCCTGCAGGGAAGGAACGGACTATAAAAGCCGTACATGGCGGCCGGGTGGTTTTTGCCGACTATTTCCAAGGCTACGGTAACCTTATTATCATAGACCATGGCCTTTCTTACTACAGTCTTTATGGGCACTGCTCTAGCTTTCTGGTCAAGGTTGGGGACTTGGTCCAGCCCGAGCAGCCAATCGCTGTCGTGGGCGATTCGGATTCACTCAAGGGAGAATGTCTTTATTTTGAGATCAGACATAAAACTCAGGCGGCTAATCCCTTGCAATGGCTAAAGAGAAGGTGATAGAATTTAAACTGAAATTAGGCTCAAAAATCATGAAAAACAATAAGCTAAACATCTATTTAACTCTGGTTATTTTAAGCTTGCTTGCCATACTTCTGCTGGATAAGAGGTTTTTACCCGGTAAGAATGGCTCTCCTCAGTTTGCCAGAAGCAACATCGAACTAATCGGCACGGTCATGCAGCTTATTAAAACAGACTATCTGGAAGAGCCAAACCCGATACGCACGACTGAGGGAGCCTTCCGTGGGTTAATCAATTCTTTAGACCCTCTGAGCGCTTACCTGGATAAGGATCTGGCTGCCAGATACCTGCACAAAAAAAACCTGAACCGCAGCACTGGCCTGGTGCTTTATAAAAAATACGGAGTATTCCCGGTGGTAGCTGCCGTCTTGAAAAATTCACCAGCAGAAAAAGCCGGCCTTAAAGTGGGAGATAACATCAGCGCCATAAACGACCGCAGTACCCTCAACCTGAGCCTGTTGGAAGTAAACCTTTTGTTGGAAGCCGAAGCTAACGAAGTCACCGCACCGGTTAAGTTGCGGGTGGTGCGCGGAACAGAAACAAAAGAGTTTATGGTAGAAAAAAACTTTAAAACAGAAAATACCCTCCAGGTCAAAACTGATAAATCCGGTTTGCTTATCCTTAAGCCTTCTTCCATTTACCCCGGCCTGACGCAAGAACTGAAGAAAAGCATCTCTACCGGTCTAAAAAACAAAATTGCGGTCAAAGCTATTACCCTGGACTTGAGAAATTGTTACAACGGAGATTATGAAGAAGCTAGGAAAATAATAAACCTTTTTCTCCAAGACGAAAAAATCGGTTATTTTGAAAAAAGAGGACAGAAAGAATACCTGGCCTGTCCCCAAGCTCCAGCTTTCCCCAGTGAAAAGCTTTTTGTCTGGATAAACCAGGCTACTTTCGGCCCGGCCGAAATGGTAGCTGGAGTGCTGCATGATTTAAAAAGAGCTAAAATAATCGGCCTGGAAACTCCTGGGCTGGTAGCTCGCCAGGAAAACTTCCCGGTGCCAGACGGCAGTCTGGTGGTTCTGACCACTTCTGTTTTCTGCCTTAAATCTGGTAGGAAACTGTGGGATACCAGTGTGCCTCTTGATGAAAAATTAACTTATTCAGAAAATATGGACCAGACTTTCCTGGAAAAAACCAAGAACTTGCTCCCCCGGCCTGATTAATGAAGCAAAGCAAAAAGAAAAAATTTAACTTCTTCTCAACAGAATATCTTATTTTAAGTTTGGCCATAACGTTAACGATGGTAGCTTTTCTTGCTACTATATCTCTCGATTACTTGAATTTTAAGAAAGGCCAGGTTCATTATCTCGGCTGGAACAAAATACAGGTCCACATGGTAGCATTAGCCAGTCGCCCAGCCAAATCTCCGGCGGAAGAATTCTCACTGGCCGATTATCTCCGCCACGAACTTAAAGAAGCCGGCCTGGCTGAAAACCGTCTCTCTCTGAGCCTGGAAGAAAACGGAAATTTTCAGGCTTTTTTAGAACTGGATGAACAGGAATTCAAAAAAATCAAGCCTCAGCTACTGAGCAATCTAAAAAAGAAAAAAGTAAAAACCAAGCTGAGCGAAACAAAAACAGACGCAGGCAAAGTGCTGGTTACCATACAGATGAAACCACCTCAGGGCCCGGGAGGACAGCTGCTTTTAAGCTACAGAATTCCGGTCGAATTAGCCAGACCTTCAGCCACGCCAGAAAAGCCCTCGCCCGGTGTTCCACCCATCACTGTGGCCATAAAAACACAGAAAAAGGTGGCCGTAGTTATTGACGATATGGGAAATGACCTTGATTTTTTACAGGAGCTGATTAACCTGGAAGTGCCCTTAACTGTGGCTGTTCTGCCTAACGCTCTATATGCTTCCCAGACAGCTCAGCTGGCTCAGGAGAAAGGGCTGGAAGTGATCGTCCATCTTCCTCTTGAAGCTCTGAATGGTCAGGCCAGCTATACCGGAGCTGACGGTATCATCCGAGCTTCCATGAGCAAAGAAGAAATTCGTTCTATTCTGGAAAGGGATTTATCCATCCTACCTCAGGCGGTAGGTCTCAACAACCACATGGGTTCCAGGGCCACAGCTGACTCTTATCTGATGGAAGTTATACTTGATTTTCTTAAAGAAAAAAATCTTTTTTTTCTCGACAGCAAAACCACCTCTAGGTCCATAGCCTACGACCTAGCTATCCAAAAAAAGATACCAGCCCTCTCCAGAAATGTTTTCCTGGACGCAGATGATAACCGCCATCAAATAAAAGAACGGCTGTCTGAACTTTTGCGTTATGCCCTTAAAAACGGCCAGGCTGTCGGCATCGGCCACCCCTTTCCCGAGACTCTGGAAGCACTCAGGTCTTATAAGATGGAAGCCGAACGGCTCGGACTGGAACCGGTGAAACTATCAAGCCTTCTGCAATGACCCTGAAAGATTTCGGCTTTATTAATTCTTTTAAAATTGCTCTTTTTTGCTATACTAAATAAGGAAAATAGGCTTGGAGGAAAAAACTATGAAGAAAATAATACTACCTGTTCTGCTCGCCAGCTTGGCTATCTCGTTTGTTTTTATGCCGGCCTGTAAAAAGATGTCCGAAGAAGAACTAAAAAATTCCATGGAAATTGTTGACGTCCAGACGAAATGGGTTAGCAAAGAATACCGGGCTTGGCCACCTAAGCTGGTCCTGGTTCCGGTCATTTCTTTCCGGGTGAAGAATGTCAGCAACAAACCTCTCTACTACATCAACTTTAATGCCATTTTCAAATTTAAAGGTGAAACAAAAAATCTTGGTGATTGTTTCCTGGCCGCCATCAGAAAAAAACCTGTTCCACCAGGCGAATTGAGTGATGTTATCACTCTGAAAAGCAACTTTGGTGTGGAAGGCAAAACGCTGCAATCTTTCCAGAACAATCCCTACTGGAAACCGGTGATAGTCCAGCTATTCGCCAGAGCGCACGGTTCAGAATTTGTTCTTCTAGGTGAATGGGAAGTTTCCAAAACCATAGATTTTAAAGAGGATCAAGTCGTCACTCCAGTAGTAGAAAAAAAAGAAGAAAAAAAGGAAGAAACCGAGAAATAAATTCCACCAGACATTTCCTTAGAAAGGGTAGAGACGATGGATACTTTTCTGCCAAAACAGGTATTTTTGACCAGGGGTAAAGGACAGCATCCCCAGAAACTAGTCAGTTTCGAACTGGCTTTAAGGGAAGCCGGTATTTCTCCTTTCAACCTGGTTCGTGTTTCCAGTATTTTCCCACCTCACTGCCAGCTAATAAGTCGAGCTGAAGGTTTGAAAAAATTAAAACCCGGCCAGATTGTTTTTCTGGTCATGAGCGAAAACTCCACTGACGAAGCTCATCGTCTTATTTCTGCTTCCATTGGGCTGGCCATTCCTCAGGACCAAGAACAGTATGGATATCTGGCCGAACACGAAGGCTTTGGTGAAACAGAGAAAGAAGCCGGCCATCAGGCTGAAGAACTGGCCGCGGAAATGCTGGCCACCAAGCTTGGACAGGTTTACGCTAAGGAAAATTTTCGGCGAGGTCGAGAAAACTATTACCGCCTTTCCGAACATTTGACCGTAAAAACCAAAAGCATCTCTCAGGTTGCTACCGGAGCTAAAGGTTTATGGACCACAGCTGTGGCAGCCGCGGTTTTTGTTGGGTAAACAGTTAGTTCAGACCGAAAATTAAAGATTAAGCGGATTGGGCTTAAGAATTTTTATGTAGCTTTCCTCTTTTAATTTTTTGATGTATTCTTCTATTTTCTTCTGCCTTTTTTCCGTGTAAATTTTCTCTTCAATCTCTTTCCTGGCTTCATCAAAAGTCTTCTGGTAGCTTTCCTTTTTCTCTTCAAGCTTAATCAAATACCAACCATTCCGTGCTTGAACCCAATCCGAAACCTCTCCCACTTTCAACTTTTCCACAACTGCTTCCAGTGTTTTTTCCAATTCTCCTTTTTTTAAAAACCCCAGGTCACCACCGTTTTCTTTTGGACCTTCGGTGTATTCGGCTACCAGGTCTTCAAACTGGCTGCCGCTCTTAAGTTTCGTGCTTATTTCCTGCTTTTTTTCTTCCACTCCTGGACTGGTGCTGGAAAGATAAATTACCTTGATACGAAACTCAGGAGGAACAACAAATTCCTGAGGTTTCTGCTTGTAATATTGAACAATTTCCGCATCATCAAGAACAATAGTTCGGTCTACTTCAGAAAAAATTACCGCCTGCCGCAGATAATTCTCTTCTAATTGTTTTACCCACTGATTATATTCTATGCCCTGAGACCTCATGGCCTGGATCAACTCTTCATCTGATTCCAGGTTGTTTTGTTTTTTTATC
>JACIYK010000096.1 GCA_014359965.1 Candidatus Aminicenantota bacterium | reverse complement strand
CCGAAGCGCCGAGGTTAATAATTACCCGGGCATGGTCAACGTTTTCGGCGCTGCGGGGCAGTTTGAACTTGATTTCCTGCCCAAGAAAATTAACCACACCCCTGGTCGGGTAGGTTGGACCGGTTATGCGCTGGTAAACAGCGGATGAAGCGGTGATGAGAAAAGCCAGAATCCAGGTCAGAGTTTTCTTCATTTTTTCTCTCCGTGGCTCAGGACTTCAGATAGGGCTTTAAAAGGATCCAGAGCCCCAATAAGATTAAAAGTGCTGGCCATAAATAATTCCAGAGATAGCGGTTGATAACGCCTAGCTTGATGAGCAAAAGAAATATTCCCAGAAAAATAAAGAGCAGGGCAGGACTTGATTTCTTTGAGCCCTGGCTGATGAGCAGGGAAAGACCAATTAATATGAAAATAACCGGCCAGTAAGTGGAGGCCAGCCGGCCGAGGTTAATTTTCCCGGCTTGTTCCAGCAAGAAGAGAAAGCCGATGAGTATAAGAAACAATCCCCAGAACACACGTGATGACTGGTTCTGGCTCATGCTTACCTCCGGTTCTTTTATATACCACAACTCTGCTTTTATTGGCCAGAAAAATTTTGGGTATTCCTGCCAGCTGTTCAGTCAGCAGAAAGAATGAGGAACGGTTTCTTGTAGAAATTTCTATAAAGAGGTCTCAGCCTTTCGCGGTCGTAGTATTTCTCCACGTCAATGTGTTTTTTGAAACTGGTAACGATTTCCAGCGGCACATGGTCATATTCTCCATTTCTCAGGCAGACCATGCGGCCGGTTTTGTTTTCCAGTACTAGGTCAAGGGCCAGGTTGCCGTAGGCCATGGGCACAATGGAGTCAATGGCATCCGGGTCTCCGCAGCGTACCAGATAGCCGAGTTTTTGATTGATAACATTTATCCGGCGGCCGTTATTGTATTTTGGCGAAAGCTCTTTAAGCATGGCTGAGACCCGGTCTCCAATACCTCCTAGCTTTTTGTGGCCATACATATCAGTTTCTTCGCTCTCGAAAATCATATCCTGTCCTTCAAACGTGGCACCTTCAGAAACAAGCACGACAGAATAATGGCTTGGGTTACTGGCTCGGTCTTCACTCAGCAGTTCGCAAAGTTTTTCAATACTGAATTTATGCTCCGGAATGACGCAGCGGTCAGCGGCCCCAGCCATAGTGGGCAGAAGAGCAGTGTAGCCGGCATAGCGACCAAAAACTTCTATGACCAGGAATCTCTCGTGGGAACCTGCTGTGGTGCGCAGGGAATGAGTCAGGCTGATGGTCCTGGTAATGCAGGTGGAGAAACCTATGCAATAATCAGTGCCGGGGACGTCATTATCCATCGTTTTGGGTATGGCAATGATTTTTACACCGAGTTTGTGAAGGTGTACCGCATAGCTCAGAGTATCATCGCCACCTATGGGAATCAGGTAATCTATGCCCAGAAATTCTAAATTCTTTAGCACTTCTTCAGTCAGGTCGTTAATTTTTTCCTTGTATTTATCCCGCAAGTGAGCCGGCACATTGACCTGGGGAATGCTACTTGGCCGGGTGCGAGAAGTATGGAGGAAAGTCCCTCCGGTTCGTCCCACTTTATTTACCACTTCTTCTGTTAATTCGGTGTAGAACTCATGGTTGGGCGCGTCTTTATCTCTGATCATTTCCACCAATCCGGCCCAGCCCCTTCTTATGCCGATGACGCGATAGCCTTCTTTTATGGCCCTGATGGTTACTGCCCTGATAGCCGGGTTCAGTCCAGGCACATCGCCCCCGCCTGTCAGGATACCGATGACTCCACGGGTTGGTTTCGTCATTTCCTTAGCCATCTCCATTCTCCTTGTCTAAAAGTCTCAGAATTTTTAATAAAATATATCACGACTCATGAGTTTATGTAAGTATGGCAGTAGAAAATGTTTTAATTTACCTTTAAATTATAGATAATTAAAATGTTACTGGCAATGGCTGTTCACACTCGAGCGAATTTAATCTAGCTTGGGTAACGAGTTAATTGCTATTTTGTTATGGGTTGAAGCCAAAAAGTGAAAAAAAAAAATATCAGCAAAGTCGTTTTGCAAAATTTAGTTTAATTATTTTTTTAATTAAATTATAATAAAAAAGCAAAATTAGACTTTTAAGGGGTTTTAAAAAATGAGAAATAAAGCCAGAAAGATGATATTAATTTTCTTGGGCACATTTTTCCTGGTTGTGATGGCTATAACTGCAGACCAGGTCCTTAAGAGCCAGCGGGTCGAAGAACCTAAGAAGATTGATGCCCAGGATAGTGACTGGAAGGGGGCTAATTTTCTTAGCTTTGGCAAAGCTGGGGTGGATTATGCGGTTGCTCATGATGATAATTATCTTTATCTGATACTGATTTTCCGTAATCGAGAGGGTTTAACCACCGCCGAGGCTACAGGCTTTAATATTTATCTCAGCCAGCCAGGAAAAAAGAAAAAAGATGTAGGATTCCATTTTCAGAAGAGAACTCTTTCCGCTGAAGAAGCCATTGCCAAGCTGGAAAGCTATGGAGAAACGATAACCGAAGAACGCAAGGCTCTGATTAGAGAGAAGAAAATGTTTGTTTTCTTTGAGGGTGAACCGATAGGTAAGAAGCTCAAGGAAGAACTCGAGAAGGTACATGGCAATCACTATGAACCAGCTGTTTTTAGGTTCAGGGTTGATTCTATCCGTGAGCCTCAGCCCGAAAATGGTAGGCCGAAACTTCAGTTCAACAAAGCCGTTTTTGAATGCCGAATTCCCAGGAAAATATTAGCCGGACTTCCATCTCTTCTTGAACCTGGAAAACCTGTCAATGTAGGGATTGAATGGGGTGGGATGACCGAGGAAATGCGAAAAGCCTTGATGGCCAGAAGAGCGGCCGAAGCCAGTCGGGCTACGGCTACTGACACTGAGATGGTTGTCTCGGGCATGGAGGCAAGAGAGGGTGGTTTTGACCGGGGTGCCGGTTCGCTCTCGTTCCGCCAGGTGCCGAAAAAATTTAGCTTCTGGTTCACTCTACAGATGCCGGCTGAATAAAAATTTATTTCTCAGAGAAGCTCCTTCCTTTTTCTGACCCGCTTTGCTGATTAATTAAATCGCAACTATTATTTTTTTAATCACTTTCTCTGAAATTATAGCTTTAAAAAACCTTTTTCCTTAGTAAGTAACTTGGTTATCAACAAGCAGCCAGGAAAGCTCCCAGAAAGGCTGCCAGCACAGCCATGACTCTCCACAGTGTAACTTTTTCCTTCAGGAAAATAGTGGCCAGGAGAAAAATGAAAATAGTATTTAACTGATTAAGGGCCGCAGCCACTGAAGCAAAAGCGTATTTCATGCCACCAATCCAGAACATAAGAGAGAGGTAAGTGCCAAGAAAGGAGGCAGGTGCCAGAATTTTCCAGGTGGATAAGTTAAACAAAGGAGTAAAGATGAGTCTTTTCCCCCTTAGAAGTGGCACAAAGAGCAGGGGAACTGTCCCTCCAGACAGCCTGATACCAGTGGCCCAGACCACTGGAGTGTCCTTTAGGACCGGCTTAATAATAACAATAGCCACAGCCACAAAAGCCATAGCCATAGTTCCCAGGATAATGCCCAGAACCAGGTTTTTGCTTGAAATAGGTCCGGAGGAGTTTTCTGAATTACCCCTGGTAATGGTAATAACGGCCAAGACAATGAGGGCCACGCCCACAAGTTGCAGGCCGGATAGTCTTTCTCCCAGGAAGAAATGAGAAAGCAAGATGACAAACAAAGAATAAGTGCAGTCCACAATAGCAGTCAGGCTGGCTCCAATAAGTTTAAGTGCCCACAAAAACAGGGTGTCTGAGACAGCGATTCCCAGAAAACCGCTGAGTAGCAGAAGATAAGTATTTTTGGCTGGCACAGCCGGGAAAAAGCTGGCCCCGGTCATAAGGAGTGTTAGAGCAATAAGAACTAGGGCAAAAAGATTTTTTCCCAGGTTTAGGGCAATGGGGTGAAGACGAAAGCTGCTCAGCCGGAAGAGTATTACTCCCACAGCCCAGACTGCGGCTGAAGCTATGGCCAACCATTCGCCAGAATGTACAATTTCAGACATATAAATTTCATCCAGCTAGATTCCTTTTAAATTTGCTTTATAGCAGATTAAGCTCTGTTCGTCAATTGAAGGGCTTAACGGCCGAACTGATTTTTCTCCTTAAGCTGGTAAAGATTCTAGTCCTGGAAAATTAGCTCTTCAGGTTTTCAAACCTTTTCTGAGCGGGCAAAAAAATTTTAAATTCTGGTTGCAATTGAAATCAAAATTGGCTTATTTTATATTCCTAATTTTTTTCTGGAGGTTATGATGAGTTTAAAAAAATCCAGAGTTTTATTTCTTCTGGCCATTTGTTTATCAGGGCTTTTAATCGTGTCTTCAGCTGGCTGTAAGGCGGAAAAGCAAGAAATAGCGCCAGTCCAGAAAACGGTAATTCAGCTTGGTGATAAGGAAGTTCAGGCAAAAGACGAAGCCATATACAAGACTCGGGAATACAATGGCCACAAACGGGAATATCTTTCGCTGGATTTTTCTAAGATTGATCATCCTGCTTCAGTTGCTGAATTCCAGCAGGTTTTCCACCAGCCCCCTATCAGGCAGTATAAAACCGGAACTTGCTGGTCTTTTGCCACTACTTCTTTTCTGGAATCCGAGCTCAAAAGGCTAGGTCGGGGAGAGTTCAAACTTTCTGAGATGTACACCGTTTACTGGGAATACGTGGAGAAGGCCCGGCGGTTTATCAGGGAAAAAGGCGAAAGCTTTCTCGGTGAAGGTTCTGAGCACAACGCTGTTTTCCTGCGCATGAAACAATACGGTGCTGTTCCGGCCAGTGCCTACAGCGGGCTTCTTCCAGGCCGGACGGAGCATGACCATTCAGCTCTGTTTAAAGAAATTAAAGACTATTTAGATTTCTGCAAAAAGAACAATTACTGGGATGAAGAAAAAGCCGTGGCCTATGTGAAGCTCATCCTTAACAAGCATTTAGGTGAACCGCCAGCAGAATTTGAATACAACGGTCAGAAAATGACGCCCAAAGATTTTCTGGACCAAGTGATCAGGCTTCCCTTGGATGATTACGTGAGCTTTATGTCCTTTAAATATTTGCCCTTTTACACCAAAGGCGAGTACAAAGCGCCTGATAACTGGTGGCATTCTCAGGATTACTACAACGTGCCTCTGGAAGAGTTTTATCAGGCAATTGTCCAGGCTCTTAAAAATGGCTATTCCGTAGCTCTGGGAGGAGATGTGTCTGAGCCTGGTATCAGCGGAGTTGAAGGGCTGGCTATAGTGCCTTCTTTTGATATTCTGCCGGCTCTGATTGACCAGGATAGTCGCGAATTCCGGTTCTATAACAAGACTTCCACTGACGACCATGCCATTCACTGTGTGGGCCTGACCCAGAAAGGTGACCATACCTGGTTTTTGATTAAGGATTCAGGCGCCGGGGCTCATCGTGGACCTTTTAAGGGTTACGTTCTTTACCGAGATGATTTTATCAAGCTGAAAATGCTGGTTTTTACCGTGCACAAAGAGGCAGTGGCCGACCTGCTGAAAAAATTTGAGCAGAAATAAATCATTTTCCGTGTTCTGACAATAGTTTTTAAAAAGAAGTGGAGCCACCCCTCCGCGGGGTGGCTCTTTTTATTTCAGCCAAAGCCAGCCTTTTATTCAAATGGCCTCTAGATTTAGGATTGGTGTTCCGGACAGTTTATAAAAAACCAAAAAATATGTGCCCTCAAACTATACCTTGTATTTCTTTAAGCCTTACCAACAGGTCTTGATTAAGGTATAATACAAATAAAGTTGAATTTAACCATGTCTGAAACTGTTATTTTAACTTCATTTTCTCTGCCAGAACTGGAAGACTACCTGAAAGAGATGGGCGAGCCAGCCTTTCGGGCTAGACAGCTATTCCACTGGATGTACCAAGCCGGGAAAACAGATTTTGGGGAATTTTCTGACCTGCCCAAAGCACTGAGGCAGCGACTCCAGGAACAATCGGTGGTTAATCCTCTAAAACTGGTCCAGAGTATTTCGGCTAAAGATGGTACAACCAAATATCTGTTTGAGCTGCCGGATGGTTATTTTATTGAAACAGTGTTAATTCCCTCTGTGGAAAGGCGTACTATTTGTCTTTCTACCCAGGTCGGCTGCAAGTACCGCTGCTCTTTCTGTGCCAGCGGACTTAACGGCTTCAAGAGAAATTTAACCACTGGTGAGATTGTCAGCCAGGTTCTTTCCATCAAACGGGTTACTGGCCAGGAAATCACCAACTTGGTTTTTATGGGCATGGGTGAACCCCTTGATAACCTGGAGAATGTCCTTAAAGCCATTCGTATCCTTAATGACGAAAACGGCTTCAATCTCGGAGCTAGGCGGATGACGGTTTCAACAGCAGGCGTAATTCCTGGTATAAAAAAACTTAAAGACTTTGAACTGCAGATAAACCTGTCTATTTCCGTTCATAACCCCATTGAGGAAAAAAGAAGTCAACTCATGCCCATAAACAAGAAATATCCTCTCTCAGAAGTGGTGGCCGCGGCTGAAGATTACCTTAAAGCTGGCGGCCGGCAGCTCACTCTAGAGTACATCTTGATCAGGGGTATTAATGATGGCCTTTATGAAGCTGAAAGCCTGGCGGCCATTGCCCGAAAGCTTAAAGCCAAAGTCAACCTGATTGCCTACAGCCCGATTCCTCAGCTACCTTATGAAAGACCAACCCGGGCTGAGCTTCTGCGTTTTGAACGCTGGCTCACGGAAAGAAAAGTTAAAACCACTATTCGTCAGTCCAAGGGCATAGAAATTGCTGCTGCTTGCGGTCAGCTGGCCGGGAAGTTTCAGTAAACCTGCTTTATATTTGCTGGCTTTTCGCTTTCCCTTTAAGGACTGCCAGAGTTTCCAGGTGCGGTGTTCTCGGGAAAAAATCAAAAGCCGTAAGTTCCACAATTTCATATTCGGGCATAAAATTCATCAGGTCGCGAGCTAGGGTGGTGGGGTTGCAGGAAAGATAGAAAATCAACGGTAAAGGATATGATTTTAGAGCCTCAATTATTTCACTAACCATGCCCCGGCGCGGTGGATCAATAACCATAGCTTCTGGCTGAAAATCAAGTATCTCTTCTATCCATTCTTCGCTTTTGCCTTCAGCGATAGTCAGGTGCTGAAGGCGGTTTAATTTCATGTTTTTTTTCAGGTAGAAAATATTGCTGGGTTCGGCTTCTACGGCCAGCACTTCCGAACTGAGGTCCGAAAGAAGGAGGCCGAAAGTTCCCAGACCAGCATAAAGGTCCACTAGTTTAACCGGAGCAGCTGGCGACAGATGTTCTTTCATTTTTTTCACCACTTTTTCCAGCATGGGAGGGTTGACCTGGAAAAAACTTCCAGCACCGTAACGAAAAATGGTCTGGCCAATTTTTTCTTCTAGGTAATCCCGGCCGTAGAGTTTGTGATACTGCTTTCTCCGGACAAGGTTGATCAGGCCGGTCACCCCGACGATGTTTTCATTTAGGCTCAGGGCTGGAACCCAGAGCTCAGCAGCCTTTTCCAGGTTTTCTTCATCTTCTGCTTCCAGGACGACCAGGATTTCTCCTGTCCAGAAGCTCTGTCTGATTTCCATATGGCTGAGTCCAGGAATGGGCTGCCCTTTCAGGAGGGTATTAACGGCAGTCATAACACTGTTGATAGATTCGCTGACCAAGGCGCATCTGTCTACGGGCAGATAGCTTGTTCTGGAACCAGGCTCATGATAAGCCAAGTATGGTGGATTGGCCTGCCAGTTCAAGCTCAGGCGGATTTTATTGCGGTAGGCAGTGATGGCGGGGGAGGGAATAAGTTTTATGGTAGAAGGTATATTTTCCTTCAAATGAAAAAATATTTCCTGGAGCTGCTCTTTTTTAACTCTGAGCTCAAGGTCGTAGGTCATAATCTGGTAGGGTGAACAGACCCGATAATGCTCACACAGCGCTGGTTGCCTTTCTGCTGAAGGTTCAAGGATGGAAGTAGTTCTGGCTTCTAGATAGTTCTTTTTTTCTTTTAAAATTTCAACTTCTACCAGTTCGCCAGGCAAACCTTCATTAGTAAAAATTATTTTCCCTTCCTGCCTAGCCAGGGACCGACCCGGGTAAACTATTTTTTCAATCCTGATAGGCATGAGACTTTATTAAATCGCCGGCGGCTGTTTGTCAAGTGACTATCTTCTTCAGTGGCCGAAACTGTAGATAAGTCGAGCAGGTAGGGTAATGATGGCTCTTAATAGCTCAAAAACTGCCGCCACTGTTATGCCAATCAGGCGGAAAGGCAGAGAGACAAGCCAGACCAGAGGATAAAGGAGTAGAGCCAGCAGGGCCAGCGGCCAGCAGAGAACAAAGAGGATTAACCATAGCAAGAATTTTATCATGTACTTTTCCTTTCCAAAATTATATTACCATCTAATTATACGAAAGAGAGAGGTAAATAGATTACCTTAAATTCAGGCCTGACCGCAAAAATCAGCAAAGGGACAACGCTGACACTGACCGGTCTGAAGTCCATGGGGAGTAAAAGGTATCTCCGGGTTGATAATTTCCAGCAGCAAACGGTCAATGATGTCAGCCAGCCGCTGGTAATTTTCCCGGTAAACAAGTAGCTCCTGTTCTCCAACATTGAAGGGAAAATATCTGGACGTCTGTACCCCGGTGGAGACTTCTTTTTTCTTGACCGGTAAAAGTGGTGAGTATTCTGCCTCCAGACTGAGATGGTTTTTGCCCAGTAAAATCAGGGCTGAATAGATGGAAGCCGGGTCGGTTTTATAATAACTGGCCGCCAGAAGCTGGTAAAATACTAGTTGCAAACTGCCAATAGCTTCAGCCCAGCTCTGGCGGTTATCCTGGTCTAATTTATCAAATTTTACGCGATAGGATTTTTCATTTGCTGAAGTCTTGTAATCGAGCAAACAAAGAAATTTTCCTCGTTTTTCCATACGGTCAATTTTGCCTGTTAGCTGAAACTTATTTTTTCCTATCAGGTGTTCTGTTTTTAATTGTGTTTCCAGAGCCAGCAGCTTCAGGTTCATATTGG
>JACIYK010000095.1 GCA_014359965.1 Candidatus Aminicenantota bacterium | reverse complement strand
GTCCATAGCTATGTAATCGTATATAAAAAAATTTAGTTAGTAAGATACGATATCAATAAATATCAGGCCGAGGGATTTGTTCTAAACTGTGTATAGTGTATAGTTATAGGCGCTTCGCTCAATGAATGCCTACCGGGCATAGAGATTCCTGCCCAGAGAAGTTTTTAATATTGAGTTTTGTCTATAACCTTAAGATAAGTGTACCTTATTTAATTTGCTGTTCCACGTAAGCCAGATATTGGCCTATGGTTGTTCTTCTTGCCTATAAGTTGTTTGTTTTTTGCGTGTTATCTCCTTTAATTTCCCTGATGTAAATATTTTTAAAATAAAGCGGGGTGTTGTGGGCCTGAAGTTCAATCTGTCCGCAGCGGTAAATTGGCTTGTCCCGCTCCCAGTAATTTTCCATGACCACGTTGTCCACTACCAGTTCGCCGTTAAGGTAAACTGTTACCCGCTCACCAACCATTTTGATGTAAAAAGTATTCCAGGTGCCGATTGGATTATCAGCGCGCTTTAAGGGCTTGTTTGGGTTTTTCTGGTTGTTATAAAGTCCACCTGAGCCCTCAGGCCACTGGGCTGGGTCCCAGATTTGAACCTGGGGTGAGCCGCGGAGATAAATTCCGCTGTCGCCGCCCGGTTCTATTTTCCAGTCTACAAACAGCTCAAAATCGCAGTAATCTTTGGCCGTACACAGATTGTGACCTTTGCCGTCAAAAACCAGCATGCCATCCACTACCTTCCAGTGAAGTCGCATCTCTTCATCAGCTTTTTGCTGAGCGGCCTGGAGTTCCTCAGGTTTCATCTTAGCTCGCTGCACCGGGTCGCCGACCAGGCCTTTCCAGCCGTAAAGGTCCTTACGGTTAAAAAGAGGCTTAAAGCCTTCCTGCCGCAGGAGCTTATCCAGATAAATTTCAGTTTCTTCTATTTCATAGTTATCTTTAAGTAGAGCCACCGCCTTTTTTAGTATTATTATTGTTTCCAACCCCCGCAGCCCTTCTTCTCCAGCTACCGGTCGAGCCAGGCGACAGATTAAAGTCGCAGCTCTCTCTTTTAAGTTTTCCTCACCCAGAAAACTGGCCAGTTCTCTTAGAGCTCTTATATCTCTCACGCTTCCCCAGGCCATGAGCAGGAAATTTTTTTCGTCCGGATAAACGGCCAGCGACTTTACTTCTTCCAGTACATTGAGCTTCTCCTCAGTGCTAGCGTTCTCACTCCTCATCAGCCTGGCCAGCCCCTGAAAAGCCAGGTAACGAACCTTGCGGTCGGTACTGCTTTTTATAAGGTTGGCCATATGGGGAGCCGCTCCAAACTCAGGCCAGCCGGTTATGACCGCCAAAGCTGCAGCGCTTATTTCTGGATTTTTGTCGTTGATTAAACTCAAAGCCTTTCTCAAGCATTCAGAGCCACCAACCTGGGGCAGCAACTTTATAAGCTCGGCCCGGGCTTTTCCTGATTTTTTCTCTAAAAATTCCAGAAAAGTTTTTTGCCTCAGGTCTTCCTCCGGAATCTGCCTTAAGGCATCAACCACGGCTTTCTGGTATCCTGCTTCAAGAGACGGGTCATCCAGCTCCGTCAATTTGTCAACAAGCCAGAGCAGGTCTTCGCGCTCCACAACTTGGGCTAGGCAATCTGTAGCTACCTTCTTCAATTGGGGGTTTTCCGCCTCTGTGGCTGAGATAATTTGTTTTTTCCATTCCTGGTTGAGAAAATCCCGGAGTTCTGTAAGCACCGCTACCTGGCTGGTTTCTGTCAACTGGGGAAAATCCTCTCTGATTTTGCTTACATAAATTTCGGGCTTCAGGGTTTTCAGGAGTGAGAGAATGAGCCTGACTTCAGCTTCAGAATTGTTGAGCATAGAAAGCAGGCGGCCGGTAGCTTCCTCTTTTTTCAAGTTAAAAAAAGCCCGGATAGCTGCCAGCCTGACCACTTCTTCTTGAGCTTCAAGGAATGGTTCAATTATTTCTGCTGACACCTGGCCTTGTCCTTTAGCCTGTCCCAGCAGTTCAATGACTGCGGCTTTATTTTCTGCTGGAAGCGACGGCAAGCTGTTGATAAGCGTTTTATAAAATGAAGGCCAGCCATATTCTTTAGCCAGGTTTAGAGCCTGCTGCCGGTAAGCTGGCTGTTCGCTCCAGATGCCCTTGATAAGAGCCGGAATGGCTTTTTCCCCTTCCAGTTCTACGAGCAGGCTCAGGGCCTGGCAGCGCAGGGCTACTTCATCCTGGTCTGTGAGAATCTCAACCGATTTTTCCGCTATCTCCGAAGCCTTTTCCCGGAAGCCGTTTTCAGCCAGGCGCCGGGCGAAGCGCAGGTATAGGGCAAGAGTTTCCAGCCTTTCCCGGGTGGTTGACAGTGTAGGAATAGAAGAGAGAAGCGGCTCTACGGAAGGGTCAGCGATTTCAACCAGGGCAGTTAAAGCCAGGATTTTAATTTCGTGGTCAGGCGAGCGGGCCAGCACTTTAAGTTGCTTCACGGCCTTTTTGCTTTTCATCCTTCCCAAGGCCTGGATGACTGGCTTTCTGGACTGGGCGGGAATTCGGTCAAAGTCTTCAACCAGAATTTTTTCCAGCTCCGGCCCCTGAACTCTTAGCATAGCTTTTACTGTGTATTCAGCCAGCTCAGGACTTTTAAGATGTGGTCTGAGAAGAGAAAGATGTTTTTTGCTGATTATAAACTGCGCTTCTTCCAGCAGGAATTTTTTTATTTCCACGTTTATCGGCCGCAGGGCCAGCTTCAACAGGTTCTCAGCTAGCTTTTCTCTAAAATTTTCAAAGCCTGGTTTCCCAGCCTGCGTGACCAGTCCATCTACAGCATAACGCACCAGACTATCGTCAGCTTCACCCGGAATAGCTATCCGGCGGCAGAGCTCCTGCACCACGGGTGAGCCACCGTTGAGCATCTCAGAGAATATTTTTTCTGCCTCATCCTGATTTGCTGCTGGGAGCTGTCTCAGCCAGGCCTCAACCTGCAGACTTAAGGGTTTCTGTAATGTGCCGATAATATTCTCTAGCGCAGTGGTCCTTTCGGGGTATAGAGGATGTTCGCTCGCCGGTGGAGTCAGCAGCGAACAAGCGGGAAGAACAAGCGAAATAGCTATTAAAATGCAGATAAAACTTTTTTGAAGAAAATTTTTTGCCTGTCTCAAAGTGTTTCGAATTAGCTTTAGATTATTATTGTTATTATAATTCTTAATATCGTTTAAGCTGGCATCAGCAGAGCAGACTGAAATCTGGCTTTTTTCGATCGTTTTGCCATGGCTAAGACTATAATCCTTAAGTGATTCTATCCCCTTCATGCCATAATTATTTTTTTCTAATGTCTTAAGTTTCTCTTCCATTATGATATTCATTCTTTTATTCCATTATTGAATTCCATGGACTGCGCATGGGTTCGTTTATTAAACGGTTGGCTTCTTCGTCGCCGATGAATATCTGTTTATCCGGGTCGAACTTCAGATTCCGTCCAAGCCGCACGGCAATTTTAGCCAGGTTGACCAGGGTGCAGGAGCGATGGCCATTTTCTTCGTTCAGGGCAAACTTGCGGCGCTCTCTAACAGCTTGGTGAAAATCGGTGACCTGAGGCTCGGGGTCGGGCAAAGTCTTAAGCTTTTCCAGAAGCCTGGGAATGTTGCTGCGCAAACCCGGGTAAAGCTTGCCTTCCGGTCCTTCAATAAACGGCACATCTTTCTGCTGGTTTTCGCCGTCCAGGATAATTTCACAGCCATCGGCATAGCGCAGGATAATTTTTCTCCAGCGGCCGCAGGCGTCTGGATGCTGCTGCGGGGCATCAACTTCAATTTCCACCGGGCTGGTCTGGTCTTTTTCCAGGATATACTGAACCGGGTCCAGGTAGTGCATGCCCATATCACCTAGACCGCCGCCGTCGTAATCCCAGTAGCCTCGGAAGGTTTGATGAACACGGTGGGGGTGGTAAGGCTTGTAAGGAGCAGGTCCGAGCCAGAAATCATAATCCAGTTCCGGTGGGATGGGTTGGGGCGGGAGGTAGGTTTTTCCTTGCCAGTAAAATTTCCAGTCAAAGCCGGTGGCACCGCTGACCGTAACTCGCAGGGGCCAGCCCAGCAGCCGGTTTTGCACAATTTTTTTGATGGGTTTAACCGGAGTGCCAAAACCGTAAAAATTGCCTTCAAACCGAAACCAGGTGTTGATACGGAAAATGCGGCCGTAGCGTCGTACTGCTTCCACAACTTTCTGACCTTCACCAATGGTCCTGGTCATGGGCTTTTCGCACCAGATATCTTTCCCGGCTCTGGCAGCGGCAACGGACATCAGGGCATGCCAGTGGGGCGGAGTAACTATGTGCACAATATCCACATCCGGTCTGGCCAGCACTTCTCGGAAATCGTAATATCCTTTTACCCCGGGCCCAGCCAGCTCTAGAGCTTCCTGGAGATGCTTTCGGTCTACGTCACATATTGCAACCAGCCGGCCTGGATACTGAAAATGAGCTTTGCCCATGCCGCCAACTCCAATGATGGCTTTGGTCAGCTCATCGCTGGGGGCAGTATAACTCTGACCGCCGAGCACCCGTCGCGGCACTATCACCAGGCCGCAGGCGGCGGTCAATCCTGTCTTTAAAAACTTTCGTCTTGAGATTGGGAAACGCATTTTACCTTCACGAACGCAAATATTAAATATCTCAGGATACCTAATATATCAAAATTCCAGACAAGTGTATAAAATTTATTGCTTGTTCTAAAAGATTGCCTAAAATGTTCTGAGTTTCGTGGCCACCTGTGGCCCAAGTAATAAGCGTAAGTACCTGGGACTTGTTAAAAAACGGGTGCTTGACAAATTTTAGTCTGTCGGTAAATTATATTCGAGACTATTTCAGGCCCACGAGGCCATCCCGGTCTCAAGATGGAGGTGGCTCGTGGGTTTGTGGCAGAAATCGGTCAAGAAAAGAAAGCCAGTAAAATCCAGAAAAGAGGGGGCCGCTCTTTTAATAATAGATTGGCAGCGATTTTTTATTGACCCGCATTCTCCAGCCTTCATTCCGGAGACGGTCAAAGTCCGGTCCCGGCTTGAAGCCCTCATTAAACTTTTTCAGGAAACCGGGCTTCCAGTGCTGGCCTCTACTCACAGCAACAGAGCTGACGATGACAACAATTTCCTGAAATTTTATGGAAGAGTCATAAAACGGGAGAGCAAATGGTCAGCTCTGGCTCCACCCTTAAGTCCATTAAAAAACCTAAAAACCTTTGAAAAAGAAACCTATTCGGCTTTTGAAAACCCCAGGTTATGCCGTTTTCTGAAAGCCCACAAGATAAAAAGAATAGTACTGGCCGGGGTCCAGACTGACCGCTGTCTGTTGGCCAGTGCCCTGTCTGGTTTTGACCGCGGTTTTGAGATTATAGTGGCTGCGGATGTCTGTTCTAGCAGAAGCAAATTCCGGCACAGAATGGCCTTGAATTTGATGAAGACCTCTTGCGCCAGGGTTCTTAAATTAGCCGAGTTAGAGAGATTGTTCAGGAGTCAAGCTACAGATGAAGAAAAATAAGGAAATTGCCGACCTGACAGTTGTAGGTGGAGGCCCGGCTGGGATGACAGCGGCCCTGGAAGCCTCCCGACTGGGTCTTAAGGTTATCCTGATTGAAAAAAATGAGCTGGGAGGCAGTCTGCAACTGGCTAGGAAGGTGGCCAATTTCCCGCCCTGGCCGCCAGTTGCCGGCTCCTTTCTGGTAGAAGTTTTCAAAAAAAGGATTTTTTCAGCTGGTATAAAAGTACTCAAGGACCAGGTCCTCAGGTTGAAGTCTCCTGATCATCCCCAGAAGTGTTATCACCTTATGCTGAAAAAATTTGGGCAACTCAGGTCAAGAACAGTAATTTTAGCCACCGGTCAGGAGTTTTTTCTTCCTGAGGGTTTGAATTTTAAAAGAGAAGCTTATTTTTTCCCAGGGGAACTGGACCTCTATCGGTTGAAAAAGGGAAGCAAGGTGGCCATCGTCGGAGGTGGAGAAGTGGCTCTGGACCAGGCTCTTCTTTACGCTGATTGGGGGGCGGAAGTGGTGGTGTTCTCCAGAAGCTCGCTTAAGGCTAATCCTGAGCTCTTGAAAGAGGTTGAGAGCAGTCAGGTCAGAATTCGGTTAAATGCGGTATTGTTCTCCGCTCGGCAGAGAAAAGCTTCGGGTGTAGATGTTGAATGGATTTCGGCTTCAGACGAGCAACGTAATGAAGAATTTGATTATTTGGTAGTAGCTTGCGGTAAAAGACCATCCCTTCCCGTGATAAGCGGGCGGAGTGTCTTTGAACTGCCGCGTTCTGAAGACTATCCTGGAGTAGCCACTCAGCTTCCAGGTCTTTATGTGGCTGGTGACTTAAAAAACGGCCGGCAAAGGTATGTGTCGCTGGCTGTAGCCGATGGCCTGCTGGCAGCTTATGAAGCTTTCCAATTTATAGAAAATATGAGAAAAAGGGGTGAATTATGAGAAAACACTGGGAAGTTATTAAAAAGATTGGCCAGGAGAATGTGGCCTGGGTTTATTTGCTTGGCTCGAAATTAGAACAGGGCGTTTTTATTGAATGTGTTGATGCTTACGACCCCAGGTATTCAGCCAGGCAAAAATGGGTGGTCATTCTCTCCAGCCAGAAGGGCTGCCCGGTAAAATGTCGGTTCTGCGATGCTTCGTTCTACTTCCGGGGAAATTTAAGCTCTGAAGAAATTTTAGAACAGCTTGATATCGTCCTGGAACCACATAAAAACGGAGATGACTGCCTGCATTCGGAAAAGATAAAACTGCACTTTGCCCGGATGGGAGAGCCAGCTCTCAACCCGGCCGTGCTTGAAGTCCTGAGAGAAATTCCGTCTATTTACCCAGGGATAAACTTTATTCCTACTGTCGCTACCGTGGCTCCCTCCGGAACGGAGAAGTGGTTTGAGGAGCTAATAGATATTAAAAACACTTATTATTCTGGCAGTCGTTTTCAGCTGCAGTTTTCGGTAAACTCAACTGATGAAGATTTCAGAGATTATTTGATGCCGGTCAAGAAATGGTCAGCACAAAAAATTAGCCAGTATGGCCATAATTTTTTCCGGCCAGGTGACAGGAAGGTTACCCTCAATTATGCCCTGTCCGAGGGTACCCCTTTTGAAGCCGAGGAGATATCAGGAACTTTTGACCCGGAAATATTCCTGGTTAAGATTACTCCGGTCAACCCAACTTATCAGGCTGCCCGGGCCGGTTTACAGACCGACCTGAAGTTTGACGGAAGCTATTCAGAAAGGCTGGCCCGGGAGTTGGATAAACTTCAGAGCCATGGCTATGAAGTCATAATCTCTATCGGTTCTCTGGAGGAAATCAAGGTCGGCTCCAATTGTGGCCAGCTGGCTTTTTATGAGGTCAAAGAAATGGAAAATAATAAATATGATCAAGAGCCTGCCAATAAGGCTATTTAGGTTTGTTCCATATTTTTATTGATTGGTCTTTTACAGGATGATGGTAATTCGAGAAATAATTATCATCATGCCTGCCAGAAAAGCCAAAAGGATTCACCTTAAAATGGCTTGTTGTTGATCTCCCTTGAGCTCAATATTCAATCATAAAGTAGATAAAGTGATATAGACAGAAACCAGATTTTTTGGGTAATATCACCGTAATTTTTGAGTGCGAGGTAACCAAGGAGGTAACCAGGTATGATTGATCGAGAAAAGAGAAAGAAGACCAAACTAACCTGGCTCTCTTTTATCCTGCTTTCAGCTCTTATCTCGGAACTGGCTCTGGCTGATGACCCGGTTCGGATTGAGAAAAAAGAAGAAGTTTTGGTGGTGGCTTCTAGGATTCCCGTCAGCCTGGCAGAGGTCGGAAGACAGGTGATAGTAATCAAAAAAGAGGATTTGCGTCAGTTACCCGTTAGGACTTTATCGGAAGCGCTGAGGTATTTTGCCTCCATTGACCTTCAGGAAAGAGGAAGTTTTGGGGTCCAGGCTGATTTGTCGATGCGGGGTTCAACTTTTCAGCAGGTTCTGGTTCTGGTGGATGGAGTCAGAGTGAATGATTTACAGACGGCTCATCACAACCTTAATCTGTCAATACCGCTTGAATCTATAGAAAGGATAGAGATTCTCAAAGGAAGCGGGTCTTCGCTCTATGGAGCAGATGCTTTCGGCGGCGTGATAAACATAGTAACCAGAAATTCCGAAAAAAATAGTTTTAGCGGTAAGGTAGCTGGCTATGAATATAAAACCTGGTCAACCACTGCCGCCTTGGGAATAAAAGAAGGAAAAGTATCAAGTCTGTTATCCTTTGAAAGGAGTGTTTCTGACGGCTTCATGGCTGATAGGGACTTTGACTTGTTTTCTCTTTATCAGAAGCTGGTTTTTCCTTTGGGCAAAACACAGGTAGAAGCTTTAGTCTGCCACAGTGAAAAAGATTTCGGAGCTTATGATTTTTACACACCCGGAATGAACTTTCCTTCAAGAGAAGCCACCAGGGCAACTTTCCTTAACCTCCGACTCACCAGAAATTTTGGAGGTAGTACCATAAAACAGGAGTTGTATTTTCGGTCGCATTTTGACCGATTTATACTGGACCGCTCCAGACCTGAATTCTATACCAATGAAACAAAAAATCATTATCTTGGCTACGGCCTGGTGTGGCAAGGGAAAGGATTTTCAACTGGAGTGGAGGTAGTTGGTGAAGGTTATATGAGCCTGATTGGCGGGCAGCATTCTAACTTAAAACTCGCTCTTTTTGCTGAAGGGAGGAAAGTGGTGCTGGAAAAGTTAATAGGTAATCTAGGTGCCCGTTTAGACTATCATCAGACCTACGGTTTTAATTTTTCGCCTGATTTCAGTCTGAGTTATCCCGTTTCTTCTAGCTTTAAAATAAGAGCCAGTGTTGGAGGTTGTTACCGGGCTCCTTCCTATACGGAACTTTATTACCAGGACCCGGTTAATCTCGGGAATTCCAGTCTCAAGCCTGAAAAAGGAATAAACAGTGAAGTTGGGCTTGAGGCTATGCTTTTGGGAGTACTAAAAGCAGAGTTTACTTTATTCCGGCGGACGGGAAAAAATCTTATTGATTGGGTTAAAAGAGATAACAAATGGCAGGCGGAGAACATAAGGGAAAGAAAGGTGAGTGGCACAGAAATTCTTTTAACAACAA
>JACIYK010000094.1 GCA_014359965.1 Candidatus Aminicenantota bacterium | reverse complement strand
CTATCCAGACAATCAAGAAAATGGCCTGCGGCTTTCGGAACCGAGAACATTTTAAAATCGCTATCTACTTCCATTGCGGCGGATTAGACCTTTACCCCAGTACCCATTAAAATGTCTGATGAACCGTTTTATTTTATGATTAACATAATATTATGATTTGGGTCAAATAAAATATTAATTCAGGTTAAGGCAGAAAAGAAAATTTTAACTAAAAAACCTGTATCTGGATAATTAGAAATTTAAAGAATAGAACGGATAAATTGATAATATTTTGATAATTATTTACGTCTCTTACTTAAATTCCATTTTTCACCAAAAATGAAATCCCATTGTCGAGGCACAAAGCGCGCCAAACCGCCTGCTGGATAAAAAGTAAACTCGCCAAAATATATTTTCCCATGTATGTTATAAAGGTCGATTCGAACAAAATCAAAACCAGCAGATAATTGCTCAGCCAAAGTAATCATTTGGTCAAGATTATCAGGCGGGGAAAAAGGACCAGGATATTGTTCTGTTCCTTTCCATAAGTCTATTGGGGTAAAATCTCGATAGAAGTGCTTTTTTCTAGGAAGGCCGAAGCGATCATAAACTATTAGAATATATTCAACCTTACCAGAAAAACAATAAAATTTATAATCCTTAGGCGGTTTTCCATCCTCTTCTAAATATTCTTCCACCAGAATCTTAGGGATAATATTCTTATACGCCCAGGCATAGCCAAAATATGCATCTAAACAGAAATTAGTTTTCAGCCACGTCTCCATTAATCTTTTTTCTTTTTCAAAATCAACCAAATTCTTGTTTTTTATAATCCTAATAAAGCCACAACCATGATTAGCTTTTAAGACAAACTTATCAGGCAGCAATTTAGGTTGAATCTGATAGGGGTCTGTAAAGAGTCCAATTAAAGGAACGAGATATTCCTGGCCTACTTTATTTGCTACATAATTTCTTGCTTCCAGTTTATCGGAAAGAGAAGTTAAAATCTTTCTCCTATCAAACAACATTCGGTAAAATATTTTTTCAGAGAAGCTTTTAGGACTTTTTAAGTTTGGCCAATAATTGTGGCAATTATAAAATACTATACTAGATAAAAAACCATATAATTTGTCGGCAGGTTTATCCTCCAGATGTTTAGCATAAAAACGAGCTATCGGCCACAGAAAAAAACGGATTAATCTGTTTATTATTTTTTTAAAAATAGATGGCTTTAACAATTATACTCCAGAGTCTATGAGCAATCTAAAGCAATTATACTATTAATTTGAGAAAAGATTAATACAATAATTAACAGGCAGAAAATAATTATACTTAATACCTTATTTAAACCTTATTGAATTAAGGCAATAGATTCTTAAATAAAGATGAATCGTTGTTTCCTTCTTTTTTGCTAATTTTATAACCAACCAAAAATATCAGAAACACATTCATCGTGGCTCCTACGAAAGCAAAAATCATAACTGTATGGATAAGTTTTAAGTAAATTCCGCCGAGTATTAAGGTTAAAGCCCTGGTTGCTAAAAGAGCCAGATCATAGAAGAATACAAATCTTTGAATTCGAATTATTCTGGCAAATATCACTGCAGGGAGGTTACAAAAGGCAAAAGCCAGCCAAATGATTAGGCTGCGAGCCAGCACTCCAGCCAGATACCATCGAGCTCCAAAAATAAAGGAAAAAATTTGTGGGGCCCAGATGACCAAAATTAACGAAGGAATTATGGCCAAAGAAAAAAGAACCAGTACTGTCCTTATATAAAGTAGAGTGAGGCCTTTACCTTCTTGGTGGAACTCACAGGCCTTTTGGAATAACACCTGGCGAAGAGCCGTTAAAACTAAGCTCATCGGGGCGTGCAGGATACTTATTCCGAAAGCATAGGCACCAGCAGCGGCTAATCCATAAAACTTGGAAATTAGCAGAACCGGGAGACCGGATGAAATGGCGTTTATAAAATTTTGTGAAGCCGAATATAGTGGAAAATCTATGTATTCTTTAGCTAATAATTTTATTTTGTTTAGACTAATATGATTTCTCAAAGATATTAGGTCAGGGATGACAACTTGAATTAAGTTAATACTGGCTATAATATTTGCTAAGACATTGCTGATGATAAGGCCGATGGCTCCCGTCTTAAATACCCCAAATAATACTCTGGAGCTGCCTGATCCGATGCTGCGGAAAATTTGAGAAGCCGAGGTTCTTTTAAAAGCCTTGGAGCGAACTGCCCAGGATTGAGAAGCATTATTTATTCCTGTGATAAGTAAAGCGAGAACAAATAAGATTAATAGCCAGAAGCCACTTGTTTTCGTGAGGTTATGAAAAAGCGAAGGCATGATTAGGCTAACAGAAAATACAACAAAACTTATCAGGGAAGTAGAGATAAGTGAAAGCACATAAAGATTGATGGCCTCGGCTTTTTCTTTGGGTAGCATGGAAGCCTGGCTGTAATCCAATGTTATTAAGGCACCAACTATACCTGCCACAGCGCTGAAAGAGCCAAAAACCCCAAAATCTTCCGGTGTGAAAAGCCGACTTATTATAGGGGAAAGTGCATATGATATTGACTGAGCAACTGCAGTGCCACTCATTACGATTAAAATGTTCTTGAGAAAAGTAGAATTTCTTAATTTCTTAATTGCATTTTTTATTTTTTCTTTTAGGCCGATAATTTCGTTAGACATATTAGATTGAGTTGAGTTTAGAAATCTCTTTTCTTTATGATCTCCAGACCGAAACGAGCTACGAGCTGGCTCAGATGGTGAGCCCCTTTCTCTAAGCACTTTAAATACCAGGCTGGTCCAAGTACCAAAGAAAATGGGAAAATAATAAGATAAGCTCCAAGGGCCATTGCAGATTTAAAAGCTGTAATGAATTGCCATAAGAAGGAAGTCCCTTTTATGCTATTTCTGTAGGTATTATAACCATGAACAAGAGCGCGTTTTATATAATAGCTTTTTGCCCATCTTTCTGGAGGGACGATTTCGTAAACAGGGGCTTCGGCTACAGCTACGAACTTATAGCCCAACTCTATGGCCTTCTTAAAGAATGCTCGGTCAGAACCACTTGTTTTCCACTTAAGATCAAACTTTAGGTTATGTTCTTCAAAGACCTTTCTTCTTAACAGGACATTGCCTGTTCTGGTATGATGCCACTCTAGTAAGGTGCCAGTCCTGTAAATCGGCCGTTCACAGAACTTTCCCTTTATCAACCACGATGGCGGTCTCTGCTCAAAATAAGGAATAACCGGACCGAGGGCACCATCTACATCAAATGTTTGTATTGCCTTATAAAGCGTAACCAGCCAGTGTGGCGGCGGAAATTCATCATCATCTATTATGGCAATATAATTTCCGTCAGCCAGGCTAAGAGCTCTGTTTCTGGCGGCCGGAATTGACCTTTCGGGCTCTATATCATAATGGATCTTATCGGTGATGTTTTTATTTATGTTTTCAATTAGAACCCGAGATGAGCCGGCAATATCGTTATCTACAACAATTATAGAGTAATTAAACAATCCTTGAGTCTCTTGAACCAGCAGCTTTTTTATAAGCCGTTCTAATGTTTGAAGGCGTCTGTAAGTACAAATACAAATTGAGATGTGATCTAAATCTGTCATATTATTACATCTAACTAAATGCAGGTTCAATTTTATTTAAATCATAAATTTTATTTACTATGAATGACCAGGCCAGAATTGGCCACATATAATAGCTGGTAAACTCTGTCAGCGGGGACTCTGCTATATTTCTAATTAAGGCTATAAAGATAAGAGCTGAGAAAAACCAGGTAATCTGGTTTTCTCCATCCAAGAAACTTGCATTCTTTTTTAAGAGATTAAGGATATAAATTATAAAAAATATTAATCCGATTAAACCAAGATCAAGAATTGTGTCTAAATAGCCATTATGAGCATGACTACCAATGAGATTTCTTAATGAGGTTGTCCAGAATCCTCCATAACCGTAACCTAATAAGATATTTTTTTTAGCAAAGGGCACAAGGCTTTGCCAGATTTCAGTTCTGCCGGTGAGTGTTTCGGTTCTATTAAATAAAGTGGGCAGAGTTTTTGTAGGAATCTTGCCGGTAAAAGGCAGGATCACTCCTATCGCAATTATTATGATCGCTGTTATGATAACTTTTTGTTTTAGGTCTATTCCCCTTTTTGAAGCAATCTTGAAAAGGCCTATGAAAACCAATCCAAATATTAAAGATAAAGTTGAAGTTGCAGAATAGCTAAACGTCCTGTCAGGACCTACCATTAGGTATGTGGCTAAACCGACCATAAAGATGTCAATAAAAAGAGGTAATTTATAATTTAGTTGTTTCCAGTTTCTAATATCCTGAAGCAGAGTCCAGGCCAAGAATAAAATTGATACCGAGCACAACATTGCCAGACCGTTTTTCTGGCCGGCTATTCCTACCCACATCACTTCTCCTGACCATCTTCCATACACACGCCCATAAAAAGGGAAATATTTAATCAGGAGTAAGGATAGGGGAAGAGCAGCATAAATTGCTTTTCTAAAGGCGCCGATAAGGGTTTTGGTTGGATTGTCTTCTGATACCAACAATAAAACTATTAACAAAGCGATGAATTCTCTACCCCATCTTCTAAAGGATATTGCTGGATCTCTGGCCCAGAAAACACTCAAAAGAAAATAAAATAAAAGAAGGTAATAATATTTGTTTTGCTTGATAGCACTAGAGATAGGAAAATGCCTTCTTATAAGAACGAATATTGCTACAAGGCCCATAATGATCTGAAAGTATCTATCGGGAGGGCTACCAGCCTCCATTGTTGTGTGAATGTTAAGAAACACTCCTAAACCTTTACTACCCGAATATAAGATCCAAACGGCTACTATCCAAACCAAGGATCCAGTTAATTGGGTTCTCTTTTGATCAATATATATAATAAAAGAAATGAAGGCTAAAAATACTATTAGGGCAATTTGTGATGGCACTTCAGAATTTTCCCTTCAAGCCCGATATCATTTAAATATCTTTTTATTATTAAATAATTATTAATTCTATTCCAGTTTATAATCTGCTTTACTTTTCATGTCAAGTTTTGTTTGCGATATGGTCGCCGTAACCTCTCTATTTTCATTATCACAAGGCGATGCCGTAAGAATGAGATATATTAAATGTCTATACTTCAGCATCAAATCGAAAATATTCTTATATACCATTTTGCTTTCGAAGATTATCGTAATAAAATTATGAATTATTTTTTATAAAACTTATTGTTTGTTTAATATACCTAAAATTCCTAATTATAGGAAATAAAAAGCGGCTGCTTTGCATAAACCTTTTGACTTTTTTTAGCAGTCCTTTTTCCGGATTTATGGGTTCTGAGAGAACTTCTGGCCACATTTTCTTGATCAGTCTCTTAGGCATACGAAGATTTCTACCCTCTCTTATTTTCTCATCTACAGACAATTCCAATTGAAAAAGGTATCTGTTGTTATAGGGATTGAATGTTTCGAAAGCAATATCATATTCTGCCAAGGCCTGAGATACCCAGCGCGATCTAAGCTCTAAATCAAAAAGGACAAGAATGTTCATACCTGCGGCATCACAGCTTGGCTTTGCGTCGCTAAGCCACTTTTCTATTTCATTTATTATTTTTTTGTGATTTAAAGAACGAAGCACAGCCAAGTTTCTGGCGCTGATATTTGATTTAGGTAGCCAGTACCATACACCTGAATATTCGCTTATATTACTATTCAGAACAACACAATCGGTTCCAAAAAAACGCATGAATGAGTAGGCTATATTTCCATGCTTTTCTCTTGGCCAAGTGTTATTTGTTTCAAAATATTTTTTGAATTCATCGTCCATAGGCTGCAAGTTAACTACATAATGTTTAAGGCCTAATTTGGGTAGCAATTTTGATGGTACTTCTATGTCAGCTTTACTTCCCTTTATAGGAGTGTGAGTATAAAAAGTTATTTTTTCTTTTACCTCTTTGGAGGCAGCCAGAGATTTGCGGCTGTCGCATCCTGCGGAAATACTCATTTTTAGGTTAAATCTTGAAGCCCCAGATTTTATGGAATTTTTTAATAAATCACTGACGCGTTCGATGCATTCATCTAAATTAATTTTTGTAAAAGACCCCTTGCGTGGCCAGAACCGGGAGACATCGCCATTATTAAGATCCAAATAATGATTCGGTAGCAGATATTTTATTTCTTTATAAGGAGTTAGGTCGCAAGGGAACCAAAATTCGTCCTTCCCTTTGACGAATACAGGCAGGTTTCTAAAAGATATCATTTCCTCATCATAATCAAATCTAAACATTTCAGCTAATAAATTTGGTTGAGAGGCACACCAGACATGGCCGCTTTTGTCAACGAGATAATTGACTTGCCTCAAAGCACAAGCGTCGTGAAATAACCACAATTTGTCACTTTTTGAGATTATTAAAACAAATCTGCCAACAAGTTTATTTAATTTAAGAATAATATTATCCATATCTATTTGTTCATCAAGAAAATTAGCTAATATATCGTTATCTGAAAAATCCGGATTAAATGGGTCTATAAAATAACCTAATAAAAGGACCTTATTATTACCACTTTCTAAATAAGATATATTTAAATCTGGGTGAGCTGTAATTAAATGGGTGTTATCTATCTTGATTTTATTCCAGCCATCAAAATCAGCAAATTCTGGTCCTAGTAAAAATTGTCTTCTTCGAAAGAACTTAACTTTATCATATTGAAGTTTCATTTGTCTTTAACCTTATTTAGATACATAAAAAATAGTTACCTGATTTTAAACGAAATCGGCAAAGACTGGCCAAACATCTTCTACGGATTTTTTGAAGCCTTTAAATATTTTAACTTCACATGTTAATATTCATTTTATTTCATAATACAAAAGATATACAAGTTTTCTGTAAGAAATATCTTGGTATTCAGTAAAACCACCATATTTATTAAGTTTTACAGCAGAAATATTATTTGGATTTACAACTGCTAGTGTATAAAGAAGTTCGCGATTTGATCCAGGAGGATGAGCCATCGTAATATCTCCTTTTAAAGACATCAACTTGAGAAAGGAGGTTTTTATTTACGATGGCTCACAGAGATTATAAGACAATTTTACCAGAATTGCTAACTGGATTTTTGGTGGAGGAGGATCCGATAAAGACGATGCTGGAGTGGTTGTTGACGGAGCTGATGCGGGTGGAGGCGGAAGCTAAGGTAGGAGCTCCCAAGGGCAAACACAGCTAGGAAAGGACAACCCAATTTTCAGGCTACCGGGTAAGGAGACTGCACACTCGGTTGGGTACTATATATCTGATGGTACCCATGGTAAGGAAGGGTGGGTACATACCGTTTTTTGTGATAGAGAGGAAGCGGTCTGAGGTAGCGTTGTTGAATTTGATCCAGGAGGCCTTTATCAACCGGGTATCTACGAGGAAGATAGAGCGGCTGACCAGGATTCCGGTGATAGAGTGCCTCTCGGCCTCGCAGGTGCCGGAGATAACGTGGGGACTGGATGAACGGGTGGAGGAGTTTCAGACCAGGAGACTTCGAGAGGAATATCCGTTTTTATGGATAGATGCCATATATGAGAAGGTTAGAGTAGAAGGTAAAGTTAAGTCGGTGGTGGCGATGATGGCCTGCATGGTGGATATGGAAGGACAGAGGAAAGTGTTAGCGGCGGAGCCGATGTGGGAGGAGAGTGAAGACACCTGTCAGGAGTTTATTAGGAAGCTAAAGAGGCGTGGGGTGAGGCGGGTAGGGATATTTATTTAAGATGCTCATCAGGGGATAAAGGCTGCGGTAAAGAAGTAGCGGTTGGGCACGGTCTAGCAGAGATGCAAGGTACACGTTATGAGGAACATCCTGGCCAGGGGGGCTTATAAAGATAAGGCTCGGTTAGCATAGAGGCTGAAGCAGATCTGGTAGCAACCGGATAAGAAGAGTGCAGATAAGTTGGCCTGGCTCATCATTGAGGAGTATAAGAGTAAATATCCTGAGTCCATGTGCTGTTTGGAAGAGAGATTAGATGACTCACTTTAGTTCTATAATTTTCCGGAGCTGGATAAACGGCGTATCTCCTCGACTAAGGTGCTTAAGGGGAAAATTGGGAGAAAAGATGCAAGAGCTAATTGGTTAAAATTTCCCACTATTTAAGCACATATCTGAGGCTTATTAACTCTTTTCTCATGGGGAATAGAGGAGACTCGCCTAACTATTATGCTTACATAAATCCTGAATATTTGAGGCCTGGGTCCAGTGCGTTCCTTGCTCAGAGAACATACTTAAACGCATAAAGGGACAAGTTATGATGGCTAAATCGATAAAAAAACTTGACGCGACCTACTCTTATATAACCTTGCTTTCTCAAGATATTTAATTAAAATTAGGTTATATTTTCTTAGAAATAATATCTATCCCATATTTTTCTTCAAGCCTTCTTGTTAAATTTTCTTCCCATCCGTTTGTTATATATAGTCCACCAAGAAATGACCTTATTTTCTTTTTCTGATTATACATCCTTAATCTTGACAAAGAATAATATAATAGATGTTTATTAAACCCTACGAAATAATAAGGCGCGCTTGCGAAAGATAAAGGAAGCATTGGCCTGAACGATTTGAAACTAATAACTCTTGCCATTCTATAATTAATATTTCCCATGGCCGCAATCTGAACTTTATTATTCTTTAATAATTCTCTCGGTATTTGCAGAGCAAACTCAATTAAAGGATAGGTGCCATATGGTTCAATTTGATACCCATAATCGTTAAAAGCTTCCATGATAAATGAGCTATAGCGAGCTGTATTGAAAATCATAAAAAGCCTTATGTAATCATTTTCATTGCGAAAAGAGAATTTATATTGTGCTTTAATTCTCCTTACTTGTTCAAAAAATGATTCCTTTAATCTATTCCAAAAATTAGTATCTAATTTTAACATTCTTTCTGACAATTTAATTCTTTTTTTATAAAAATCATCTATAGAATTGTAAGGATATAATTCAAATATCTCAGAACCATATACTCCACCAAAACCAATAGCATATCTATATGCATTCTTTATTAATGGGGTAATTGTTTTATTATATATAGGAGAGAAGCCTCCAGTTAATTTGTAAAACAAATCATCATCATCCCTTT
>JACIYK010000093.1 GCA_014359965.1 Candidatus Aminicenantota bacterium | reverse complement strand
TGCTGTAAAAATCAATCCCCATCACCAGGCTGATATTTTTGTTTATAAAATATTCATAATTAAAACCAATCATACCACCCTGATAATCGGATTTTCTAAAACTCATGTTGTCGAATTCGATCTTCCATAAACTATCAGGGCCGCCGCTCATCCTGGGGACAAAATATCCATAGCGGAAAGTTAAGATGTTAGCCGAAGCCGTTGAGGCCAACAAGAAAATTATTGCCAGGACTGCAAAAATTGTCTTTTTCATATTTTTTTCCTCCTCGCCATCCTATTATAGCAAACGTTGTGCCAGAATTTATAAGAAATTGTTTTCTTGTTCGTCCTTTTGAAGTGTTTATTTTAGGTGACACCTGTCCTTTGCTGTTTATTGAATTATTGGCCTTTATAAGTTAACTTATGTAGGGTTAAGGAGATTAATATGTCTTTACTTATCAAAATCAAAAACCAGATGTTAGAGCAAGAAGATTTTAATCAAGTGCTGGAAACTATTAAGAGAAATGGTTTACTCGTCTATCCGACAGAGACTTTTTACGGGCTTGGTGGACTGGCTACCTCAGAAATAGTTCTGGAAAATATTTATCGTCTTAAAGGTCGCCATCAGAACCAGCCTTTACCTTTTGTTGCTTCAGACCTGGCTATGGTTTTAAATTTTATTGAAGAGATGCCGCCAGAGGCTTTGAATCTGACGAAAACATTCTGGCCGGGTCCCTTGACTCTCGTTCTTAAAGCCAGACCCGGAAAGCTGCCGAAAAAAGCTCTGGGACCAGCCAATACTATAGCCGTTAGAGTGCCACCTTTAGAATGGTTACAAAAACTGGTCAGAGAAACTGGAGTTCTTCTGGTAGCCACGAGTGCTAATCTTAGCGGTCAACCGCCTCTTTCCAGTTTTGACCAGGTATATGAGCTTTTTGGGGAAAAGGTTGATGTTCTAATAGACGGTGGAAAAACTCCCGGAGGGCAACCTTCTACTATTCTGGATGTAACTGTCTCTCCACCAAGATGCCTGCGGGAAGGTATTATTTCCTTAGAAAGGATTCAGGCAGAGTTGAAGAAATTTTAATTTCTTATTTCACTTTGGTACCGGGTGGCACCTCGCGGTCAAAGAAGGGGATGATAGGCTTCCCATCCAGCTCAGCCGCCAGCAACATCCCCTGGGATTCAATTCCCCGGATGACAGCCGGTTGCAGGTTGGCAATAACGATGAATTCTTTGCCAATCAGATCTTCTGGAGCATAAGCTTCAGCAACTCCGGCAATAATCTGACGCTGTTCTGTCCCCAGGTCTATCTGCAGTTTTAACAGCTTGTTGGTGCCCGCCACGCGTTCAGCGCTCAAAACTTTAGCTACCCGCAGGTCCATTTTCTTGAATTCTTCATGGGTTATGTATTCCATTCTTTTCACCTCCGGTTTTGTTTCCTTTTTGTCAGCGGATTTTTGCTTATCCATTTCCCCGATGAATTCTTTAAGGTCAAGACGCGGGAAAAGGGCTTCCGGTCTCTGGATTGGTTCCTCAGCCTGGAAGTCATAGAACTTTAGCTCGGCAAGTTTTATTTCTACCGGCTTCTTTTTCTGAGCCAGAAGTTGCCAGATTTTGCCAGCTGTTTCAGGCATAACGGGGTAGAGTAAATAGCTGATGCCTTTTATGGCGCACAGAGACTGATAAAGTACTCTGGCTAAGCGGGGGCGCTGGTCAGGTTGTTTAGCCAGTTTCCACGGTTCGTTATCTGCCAGGTACTTGTTGATTGTGTTCAGATAAACCCAGATTTCTTCCAGTGCCCGGTTTAGAGCATAATCATCATAAAATTCTATTACTTTTTGTTTTGTCTCAGCAAACTGGCTGGACAGTCTTAAATCCTCTTCCTTTTCTTCGCCCGGCTCATCAATTTTCCCGGCAAAGTAATTTACCACCATGGTCAGTGTCCTCTGAACCAGATTGCCCAGGTCATTGGCCAGGTCGGAGTTAATGCGCTGGACGAAACTTTCGTGAGAAAAGTTGCCATCCTGGCCAATGGGAATCTCCCGGAGCAAAAAGTAACGGAGGGCGTCAGCTCCGACTTTTTCTAAGATGAGATAAGGGTCAAGAACGTTGCCACGGGACTTGGACATTTTGGTTTCATCTTTAAGCCACCAGCCATGACCGTAAACAGTTCTGGGCAGAGGCAAGCCGGCAGCCATCAGAAAAGCCGGCCAGAAAATAGCGTGGAACCTCAGAATATCTTTTCCTATGAGATGCACATCGGCCGGCCAGAATTTCTGGAAGAGCTCCTGATTCCAGTCATAGCCTATGCCCGTCAGGTAATTATGCAGAGCATCGAACCAGACGTAAATGGTATGCCGGGGATCGCCCGGCACGGGGATACCCCATTTTACCGTAGTCCTGGTGATGCTCAGGTCTTTCAGACCCTGTTTAACAAAACTGACCACCTCATTCATTCTGGTCTGGGGCCGCACAAATTGTGGGTTCTGCTGGTAGAATTCCAGAAGTGGCTGCTGGTAGGCAGACAGGCGGAAGAAATAGCTTTCTTCTTCTATCAGTGTGGCTTTTCGGCCACAGTCCGGACATATTTTGTAACCTTCGGGTTCAAGTGGCACATCCTCGGATAGGAAATTTTCTTCTGAAATGCAGTACCAGCCCTGGTAGGTTCCTTTATAAATATCTCCTTTTGCCAAAAGCTTCTGGAAGATTTTTTGCACCCCGGCTTCATGAAACTGTTCCGTTGTTCTTATGAAATAATCGTAGGAAATGTTTAGCTGCTTCCAGAGCTCCTTGAACCTGCCTACCACCCGGTCTGCCAATTCTTTGGGAGTCATGCCTTTTTCGGCCGCTGTTTTTTCTATTTTCTGCCCGTGCTCGTCAGTTCCAGTTAAAAAGAAAACCTCCAGACCTTTTTGCCGATGATAGCGGGCCAGAGCATCAGCGATAATAGTGGTATAGGCATGACCGATGTGCGGGACATCATTAACGTAATAAATCGGAGTGGTAACATAGAACGTTGTTTTAGACTTCTCGGCCACCTGGAAAACCTCCTTTTAGCAGCATCATAGCTTCAGCCCGGGTTGCCGGGTTATTACGAAATGAACCGCGCACCGCAGAAGTGACGGTGACGGCTTTTGGCTTTTTTATTCCTCGCATGGACATGCAGAGATGTTCGGCTTCAATGACCACCATAACGCCTAAAGGGTTAAGAGCCGCATTGAGGGTGTCGGCAATCTGTTTGGTCAGTCTTTCCTGCACTTGAAGCCTGCGGGCCAGGGTATCCACCAACCGGGCGATTTTGCTCAGTCCGATGATTCTTCCTTCCTTTGGAATGTAAGCTACATGAGCTACTCCAGCGAAGGGGAGGAGATGGTGTTCACAGACGGAGTAAAGGGGAATATTTCTGATAAGTACCATTTCATCGTGTTTTTCATCCTGAAATACTTCCAGGTCAGCAGCCGGGTCAATCAGTGTTCCTCCCAGAATGTCTTCCATCATCCTGGCCACCCGTCCCGGGGTTCCTTTAAGTCCCGGTCTTTCCGGGTCTTCGCCAATACCTTCCAGTAACAGGCGCACCCCATTTTCAATTTTTTCCCGGTCCATTTTCCGGACCTGTTTTTTTCTTCTGTTCATTTTTCCCACCATTTGTCAGCCTTTCCCAGGGCCAGAGCCATTATCCTTTTTACTGGCTGCCCGAGTTTTCTGGCTGCCTGCAAGCAGTCTTCATACTCAGGTTGAATGTTTATAACTCTCTGGCCAGCGTAGGAAACTTTTACTCCAATCGGACAACCTTTTATTTTAATCTGCCTGATCTCGCGCCTTAATATTTGCCTTTCTACTGGAAAATAACGTACTCCAATCGTTGAAGTTTCTTTAAAAACTTCTTCTATCAGCCTGTCTATTTTATCAATCTCAGCTAAAAGGGTCAATTTATGGCCCGGCCGGTTTTTTTTCATAACCACCGGAGTAATATAAGCTTCCAAGGCACCAAGCTCCAGTGCATGGTTGAGGAAATGGCCGAGAATCTGGGGCGAAGAATCATCCAGGTTGGCTTCCACGAGCATCACTGGCGGCAGGCTGTTTACTTCTTTTTCTTCTCCATAGAACACGCGTAGGACATTGGGCTGGCTCTGGAGCTGACGCTGGCCCAGGCCGTAACCTATTTTTTCGTATTTTAGCTGTGGCCTATCTATCCACTGCTGACCCAGGGTGGTCAGGATGGCAGCTCCCGTGGGGGTGAGTAACTCTGTATTTTCCTCTGTATGATAGATGACAAAGCCGGTCATTAATTCGGCCACGGCTGGCGGGGGAACAGGCAGAAACCCGTGCGTGGTGCGAACGAAACCCTGCCCGGTGTTCACAGGTGAAAAATAAACTGAACTGACCTTAAGCCGGTCAAGCAGCCAGCAGCAGCCAACAATATCTACCAGAGCATCGTCGGCGGCTGCTTCATGTAGGTGCACTCGGTCAAAAGGCTGGCCATGAACTCTGGCTTCAGCCTCAAACAACCTTTTAAAAATCAGCAGGGCTTTCTCTTTGACCCGGACCGGCAGCCTGGAAATCTCAATTACTTTTTTCACCTCACGGAAATTTCTGGCGGGAGATCCGGTCGCGGTTTCCACCTGTACCCGCAGTCCGGACAGACCTCCTGACTGCTCTTTTTTAACCTTTATTTTAACCGTAAGTTTTAAAGAAGAAATGGCCTGGTTAAATTCTTCTGGATTGACACCCAGCGAAAGCAGGGCGCCAAGAATCATATCGCCGCTGGCCCCGGAAAAACAATCAAAATAAACATACTTCATTTTTTTACTCTTTATCTCTCCTTATTTACTCTTAAGAATAATAGTTTCCCGCTAAAAAATCAAAAACAGTTTGAGACCTGAATTCTGGCGGCCATTTTGGTTGCCTAAAATTTGGCTGTAATCTTGACTAAGATGAAATTTAAATATATATGAATAACTTTAAGAGGTGTAAAATGATGGATAAAAATTATCCGCGGGCCAGGATAGGAATTCTCGGGGGAACCGGGCTTTATCAAATTGAGGGTCTGGCCAACATTCAGGAAATCAAGTTAGACACCCCATTCGGTCAACCTTCGGATTCGTACCTCCTTGGTGAGCTGGAAGGAACAACCGTGGTTTTTCTCAGCCGGCACGGCCGGGGACACCGGTTATTGCCAGCTGAGGTGAATTACCGGGCCAACATATTTGGTTTCAAGCTTCTTGGCGTGGAGAAAATAATTTCCGTAAATTCGGTTGGCTCACTTAAAGAAGAAATCAAGCCAAGAGATATTGTTCTGGCTGACCAGTTTATAGACCGCACCAGGCGCACGAATACTTTTTTTGGCCAGGGGCTGGTAGCTCATATCAGTATGGCTCAGCCGGTTTGTCCGGTGCTGTCCGGGCATGTTTATCAGGTAGCAAAAAGCCTGGGCTTAAATGTCTGGCCAGCAGGAACTTATGTTTGCATTGAAGGTCCGGCTTTTTCCACTAAAGCGGAATCCAAGGTTTATCGCCAGTGGGGTGCAGATGTTATCGGCATGACAGCAGCTACTGAAGCCAAGCTGGCGAGGGAAGCGGAAATGTGCTACGTGACCATGAACCTGGTCACTGATTATGATGTCTGGAAAGAAGGAGAAGAGACGGTCAGCGTAGAACTGGTTCTCGCTAACCTTCAGGCTAACATTGCCAACGCCAAAGCTATTATTAAAAAGGCCGTGGCCAACCTGAGCCAGATAGAAAATGTGCCGTGTTCCTGCCAGGAAGCCCTGCAAAATGCTCTGGTTACAGCTCCTGAGGCCAGAAATCCCGAGACTTTAGAAAAATTAAGGCCACTGATCAGAAAATATATTAGCTAATCTGGGATGACTTGGGGTAAATTTTGAGCTTAATCATTATTGGTTCGGTTGCTTTTGACACCATTGAAACTCCGGCTGGTAAAAAAGAAAGGATAGTTGGCGGCTCAGCTACTTATGCAGCGCTGGCAGCCAGTTTTTTTACCAGGCCAGCCATAGTCTCGGTCGTAGGCCGGGATTTTCCCAGGTCTATGATGGTTGTTCTAAAAGACAGAGGTGTTGACCTGCGGGGATTAAAAATAAAGTCAGGAAAAACTTTTCACTGGCACGGAGTTTACAGCCAGGATACCAACATCAGAACAACTCTGAAAACAGAGATGAATGTTCTGGCTGATTACCGGCCGGTTTTACCAGAAAAATTCAGGTCGGCTGACATAGTTTTTTTATCAAATCTAGACCCCGAAATACATCCCTACGTTCTCAAGCAGATGAGAAAGAAGCCTTTGCTGGCTATGGATACCATACGTTACTGGATTGAAAACAAACCTGAAGCTTTACTTAAAGCTATCCAGGAAGTAGATGTTCTTTTTGTTAATGATGAAGAAGTCCGGCTGATAACCAGAGAGTATAACCTCGTTAAGGCGGGTCAGAGTCTGAAGAATTCTGGTCCACAGGTCATCATTGTCAAAAAAGGTGAACATGGTGCTCTGGTCTTCGGGAAGAATTTTGTTTTCAGCGTGGTGGCTCATCCCTGCGACAAGGTCATTGACCCGACGGGAGCCGGAGATTCCTTCGCCGGTGCTTTTCTCGGCTATCTGGATAGCTGCGGTAAATTTAACCAGCGAGAAATCAGGAAGGCGGCTGTTTATGGCAACCTAGTGGCTTCACTGGTGATAGAAGATTTCGGGCTGGCGGGTCTTCTCAAAGCTTCGCCCTTAGACCTGATCGAAAGATACAAAAATTTTAAAAAGGTTGTTTATTTTTAGCCCGTAATGAATTAAAATTCTGTCTTGATAAATTTTCTGAGTTCAGGGGTAAATCATGAAAAAGATAAAACCACCGGTGGAGCCTTTCAGGATCAAAACTGTAGAAAGAATAAAAATTACCAGTCGGAAAGAAAGAGAAGAAATCCTGAAGCGGGCAGGTTTTAATGTTTTTAACATTCCAGCAGAAAAAGTTTTTATTGACCTGCTGACGGACTCCGGGACTTCAGCCATGAGTGATAACCAGTGGGCCGGGCTGATGGTTGGCGATGAGTCCTATGCTGGGGCAAAAAATTTCTTCCATTTACAAGAGACAGTAAGAAATATTTTTTGCTTTAAGCATGTGATTCCCACTCACCAGGGCAGGGCTGCGGAAAGGATTCTTTTTGAAACCCTGCTGAAAAAGGGAGATAGTGTCCCGAGTAATATACATTTTGACACCACCAGGGCCAACATTGAGGTGCGGGGAGCGCAGGCTGTAGACCTGGTGATAGATGAAGCTTACGACCCGGATTCAGAACATCCCTTTAAAGGGAACATGGATGTGGATAAATTAAAGAAGTTCATTGAAAAGAAAGGCCGGGAGAGAATTCCTCTGGTCATGCTTACCATTACCAACAACAGCGGTGGAGGGCAGCCGGTTTCCGTGAAAAACATCAAAGAAGTCAGCCAGGTTTGTAAGAAATACCGTATTCCTTTATTTTTTGATGCTTGCCGTTTTGCTGAGAATGCTTATTTTGTGAAAAAGAGAGAGAACGGCTACGAAAAAAGGTCTGTGCTGGAAATTGCCCAGGAAATATTTTCTTATGGCCAGGGAGCGACCATGAGTGCCAAGAAAGATGCACTGGTTAATATTGGAGGCTTTGTCGCCCTGGACGACGATTTGCTGGCAGAAAAACTTAAAAATCAGCTGATTATAAGTGAAGGTTTTCCCACCTACGGCGGGCTAGCCGGACGTGACCTGGAAGCTATAGCCCGTGGTCTGGAAGAGGTTCTGGAGGAAGATTATCTTGAATACCGGATTAATCAGGTAGCTTACCTGGCCCGGCTTCTTGATGAAGCTGGAATACCAATTTTTAAACCCGTAGGCGGGCATGCTGTCTATCTCCTGGCCGACAGGTTTCTGCCCCATATTCCCAGACATCAATATCCAGGCTGGGCTCTGACGGTGGCTCTTTACCGAGAGGCTGGTATTAGAGCGGTTGAAATTGGCGGAGTGATGTTTGCCAAGAAAGATAGGAAAACCGGGAGGGAGGTATTTCCAAAACTGGAGCTGGTCAGGCTGGCCATACCACGTAGAGTCTATACCAGTGCTCATCTGGATTACGTAGCCGAAGCCATCATTGGGATTTATAAAAACCGGGATAAAATCCGCGGCTTGAGAATAGTCAGAGAATCACCTTACCTGCGCCACTTTACTGCCCAGCTGGAAGAAATTTAAAGGGTTCATAAATCCAAACTCAGCCCTCAACAAGCTTAAATTTCCCGGGCCAGAGCAGATGTAAGGGGATTGAAACCACAGGAGTTCTTGTCTTTTGGGTGGCTATGGTGGTTTGCGTTAACACATTGATTTTAATTATATTGCGGATTTGTTCTTAAATTCTGTCATCATCCCAAGGAAAAGTAACTTTAGCTTTCTAAAATTAATAGATTGCTGAGTATGCGGTGAAGCTAATCATTAGAGCAAGGCAGGCATCTTAGAAATAAAAAACAAATTGTAAAAACAAATTGTAAATAAAGGAGGACAGGGATGAAAAGGTGTTTGGCAGCAGGATTTTTGCTTTTGGTTCTTAACCTGCTCATCGTCACCTATGGTTTTTCCTGGGGGCAGCCACCCATGCTTTTATCATGAAGAGGGTGGGCCTTTATACTTTGCCTTTAACTTCCAGGAAATGTACGGGGCGATGGCTCCTGATTTATTCAACTACCATTTTTCTTTTTACAATGACCCGGTCCTTATAGCTTTTACTCACGGCCAACCAGGTAATAAAGGCTTTTTGGCCGTCTGGCAGAAGTCCGGTCCAGCCTCTGGCTTTTGGGTTCATATCCCACAATGATGTCTGGGGAGCTTTTACACGGCTCATCATCAGTCTCAAACTCTTACTTCACCAGGGAACTTTCCCTCAATTCCTGGAATTGACTCCGGCTATGTGATCATCAAAGCCCTGGCCCTGAACTCAGACCCTGTTATGAACACCTACTTTGAAGCTGTTGGCTTAAAAAATTCTGTGCCTGAGCATTTTCGGCTTCGTCTGGAGATGTGCCATAACCTGGTGGAATCAGCTGGTGACCTGATAATCAAGAAAGTAGACCCAGGTATTGGCAGTCAAATCATAACTTCCGTGGTGTTGAGAAACCAGAATTTTCCTGAGCTTTTAATCAGAGCTCTGGATAATCCAGATTATAACCAGGCCATAGTGGAAAATGAGCTTCGTTTTCGCCGGGCCATGAGTTAGTACGGAGCTATCCTGATTCTTCCTGAGTTGC
>JACIYK010000092.1 GCA_014359965.1 Candidatus Aminicenantota bacterium | reverse complement strand
ATCTACAAGTGGGAGCTTGACCCGCTGCTGGAACAACGTGGCCGCAGCTATTTTCTGATAAGCAGTGAAAAACTCTCTCACCTGAAACAGGTTTTCCCTTCACTCCGGGTGGAAACCGCCAGTTTCCCGCATCTATTTAAACCCAGTGTCTCTCCTGCCAGGAAAGCTAATCCTCTGACACAGGGCGGCCTCAACGGTGCTTACCATTCCTACTCTGAAACGGCGGCCGAACTAAAAAAAATGGCCTCCAGCCATCCACAAATCGCCAGGTTGTACATTCTCGGTAAAAGCGTGGAAAACAGGAACATCTACGGCCTAAAAATAAGCAAAAATCCGGGGCTCAGAGAAAATGAACCTTCTCTCGCGCTTATCGGAGGTCATCACGCCAGAGAATGGATTTCGGTAGAGGTCCCTTTGCTTATCGCCCAGCACCTCGTTGATAACTATTCAAGCAACCAGTCCATCAGAAGCATAATTGACCGGGCTGCTATCTGGGTCATTCCCTTAGTAAACCCGGACGGGCTGGATTATTCTATATTTAATTACCGGCTGTGGAGAAAAAACCGGCGCCTGAACCCGGACGGCTCTTTTGGCGTGGACCTCAACCGCAACTATTCCTTTCAATGGGGATGTGATAATCAGGGTTCAAGCCCTAACCCCTCTTCAGACACTTACCGGGGCTCAGCTCCCCTGTCTGAACCTGAGACTTTGGCCGTAAGCCAGCTTTTCCAGGAACATAATTTTGCAGCCGCCATTTCTTACCATAGCTATTCTCAGACGATTCTTTATCCCTGGAGTTATGCTGACCAGCCTACTGAAGATGAAGCTCTGCTGCAGTGGCTGGCCGAACAAATGTCCAGGTTAATTTTTCAGGTTCATGGCCGGGAATACCATCCTGGCCGCTCTTCTTCTTCGCTGTATTTGAGCAACGGAGATTTCGCTGACTGGGTTTATGGCCTGTTTAAAATCCCGGCCTTTACTGTTGAGCTTCCGCCCGTGGACTTTCTTTCAGGCGGCTTCTTTAACCCAGAAAATGACCTAAAAAGCATTGTGGAAGAAAACCTGCCTGCAATGCTGTTTCTGGCGGAATGGGTTGTAGAAAATTACCCGCCTACCAACAATCCAGCAAAAATTAAAGAAAGACTTGAAGACCAGGGTAAGAATTTAGTAAAAAAGAAGAGCAAACTCTTGACGGGCAAGGAGTGGCCTTAATGCCGGAAACAACTTCTCAGTATCTGGGATTATTCCCGGAGCTGGAAGCCCAGAAATCCGGGCTACCTTTCTGGCTTTTTTACCTGCTGTTGAGTATCGTTCTTTTGCTTCTTGTTATCAACTTTCTGCAAAACAAGAATTTAAGACAGAAAATCAGCTTTACCCTGGCTGGCCCCCGCCGTCGTCTTAACCGACTCCGGATTGAAGTTCAGCTGCGGCGGGAAATAGAAAAAAAAGAAGAACTTTTAAGAGAACTGGGAAAACTGGCCATGAGCAAAATAATAAGACTCCCCGAAGAGGAAGACTCGCTGAGTGAAATCAGGTTGCTGGAAGAAGAAATTTATCATCTCCAGAGCTTATGGCATGAAACCTACCGTAAGCTAGAGATGTTAAAACTGGAAAAAAGAAGGGCTCTAAATGAAAACTCGAATGAAAAAGCCCTTAACCTCCCCGTTTTAGATGAACAGATCAAAAACCTGGAAAACGAAAAAAAGCTTTTAGAAGATAAAATTATTACCATCAATGAACAGATCAACCATTACTATTTATCTATTGGTCGGACAGTCAACAAATACCGTCCTGATTACGAAGACCTGGCATTTCTGTATTTTCAAGTAGATAAAGCGGAAAAAGCAATAAACGACCTGGAAACAAAGCTTAAAAGCTATTAGGCCATCTTTACCACCAACTCTTTAAAGATTACAATATTTGTATGAAGCAAAAACAGAAGATACTGGCTCATATCTGCTGTGCACCTGATGCCCTTTATGTAGTTGGTCTATTACAGGAAAATTATGAAGTGGTGGGCTATTTCTACAACCCCAACATTCATCCCGCAGAAGAGTACGCCCTCAGACTCCAGGAAGTTAAAAAAGTAGCGGCTTATCTGCACTTTGAGCTTGTGGAAGGACCGTATGACATGGAGAAATGGTTGAAATTAACAGAAAAGTTCAAAAACGAACCAGAAAAAGGGCGCCGCTGCCATATCTGTTACGCCTGGAGACTCCAGCAAACCGCGCTCACGGCCAGAGAACGCCAAATTTCTCTGTTCACCACTATAATGAGCGTCAGTCCCTGGAAAAGTGCTGAGGTCTTGAACAGGATAGGCAGGATGACCGGCCGGAAATTCGGGGTTGAATTTCTGGAAGCAAACTTCAAGAAAAAGGACGGTTTTAGAAAAAGCGTTATCCTGAGCAAAGAATTTGGACTTTACCGGCAGAATTACTGCGGTTGTCTTTACAGCCTCAACAGCCGAAAGCAACAGGTTAGCTAATGGTGGAAACTCCCAGTCTTAAAGCTTTCAGGATCCTGGTCAAAGGAACAGTCCAGGGAGTTGGTTTTCGCCCTTTTGTTTATCGTTTGGCCACCCGCTTGGGCTTTGCCGGCTATGTCAGAAACGTTGGCCAGGGAGTAGAAATATTTCTGGAAGGCTCCGGAGATAATTTTAAAAACTTCCTGCACGATTTAAAACATGAGCTGCCGCCCCTGGCCAGACTGGAAAGCCTGGAATGGCTGGAAGCCAGACCGGAAAATCACCAGAAATTTTCCATTGACCGTTCACGGCAGGAAGAAGCCTTTGTTTTCATTTCCCCGGACATCGCCGTCTGTCCTGAATGTCTCAAAGAAATAGAAACTCCGGGTGAAAGACGTTATGGCTATCCATTTACCAACTGCACCAATTGTGGCCCCAGGTACACCATCGTCAAAGCCCTGCCGTACGACCGGGCCAGCACTACCATGGCTGATTTTCCCATGTGCCCGGATTGTCGGCGGGAGTATGAAGACCCCTCTGACCGACGCTATCATGCCCAGCCCATTGCCTGTCCAGCTTGTGGTCCATCGGTGGTTATCCTGGAAGCCAGAAGCAAAAAACCAGTCTCCAGCGACCTGAGAACAGCTGCGGAGCTAATAAAAAAAGGAAAAATTCTAGCCGTAAAAGGACTGGGTGGCTTTCACCTCATGGGTAATGCTCTGAACTTGGAGGTGGTGCAAAAAATCCGGAAAATCAAAAGTCGCCTGGCAAAGCCTCTGGCTCTAATGGCTGACAGCCTTCAGACGGTAAAAAAATATGCTTACCTGAGCTCTGAAGAAGAAAACTGGCTTACTTCTCCAAGCCGTCCTATTGTCCTGCTGCGCAAAAAGAAAGACATCCCAGGCATAGCTCCAGGAATTGAGACCCTTGGCTTCATGCTGCCTTATACTCCGCTGCATCACCTGCTGCTGAAAGATATTCCGCTGGTGGTGGCCACCAGTTCCAACCTTAAAGACGCACCCATCATAAAAGATGACCAGTTTATAGACTCTAATTTGTGCGACTATATTCTTACCCATAACCGGGAAATAGCCATGCGGGCTGATGATTCAGTAATGAAACTGGCAAACGGAAAACCGCTTTTCCTGCGGCGAGCCAGAGGTTTTGTGCCTTTCCCCCAGAGAGTACCCGAGGGATTAAAAGCTCCGGTCAGTGTTCTGGCTGTTGGCGGAGAGTTGAAAAATACCATCTCAATTTACAAGGCTGGCTACGTTGTTACTTCCCAATTTTTAGGGGACCTGGATGATTACCAGAACTTCTCCTATTTCCAAGAAACATTGAATCATTTAAGCCGGTTGTTTAATTTTCAGCCTGAATATGTGGTGAGTGACCTTCACCCGGATTTTCAGAGCACCAGGTTTGCTCGAAGCCTTGGTCTTCCCCACTTTCAGGTTCAACATCATTTTGCTCACCTCCTGGCTGCCATGTTAGAACATAACATTCCACCAGGGAAGAAAGTGCTGGGCATCAGTTTTGACGGCTTTGGTTATGGACCAGATGGTCAAGCCTGGGGCGGTGAATTTCTGCTGGCTGATTATAATGGTTATCTGCGACTGGCTCACTTGGAATATGTACCACTACCGGGTGGCGACCTGGCAGCCAGAGAACCGTGGCGTATGGCCGTTTCTTACTTGAGACAGGCTTTCGGAAAAGACTTCCCTCAACCAGAAAGTCTGAAAAAAATTCCTGAAGAAAAAATTAAAACAGTAAACCAGATGATAGAAAAAGGGATAAACTGCCCGCTTACCTCAAGCGTCGGGCGTCTTTTTGATGCTGTCTCTTTTATCTGTGGCCTGGCTCCCTGGCGCATTGAATATGAGGCCCAGGCTCCAGCTCTTCTAGAGGCTGCTGCTGTCATCTGCTCCCCATCTCCAAGAAGTAGTTATAAATTTTCTCTAAAAGGAACAGAACCACCTTTCAGGCTCAGCTTCGCAGAAAGCATCCAGGAAATGGTAAAAGATTTAAAGAGAAAAAATTTATCTGCCGGTCAGATAGCTCGGAAATTTCATCTAACCCTAGTGGAAGCCATTCGGCAAATGGCTGAGCTGGCCAGAAAAGAATATGGGATAAACACCGTCGTCTTGGCGGGTGGTGTTTTCCTTAACCGACTTTTGACCAAATACACAGAGAGCAGGCTTCAAGAAAAAAATTTCCGGGTTTTGAGACCCCTTTTTTACTCGCCAAACGATGAATCCCTGTCCATTGGGCAGATAGCTTTTGCCTTAAACAAAATAAAAAAGAAAGAAACTGACAGAATTTGAAGGATTTAGAAAACCTTATTGAGAACAGGTCTCTCCAGTCTTAGTTTTTCCCGCTTTAATCTTTCCGGCGTTTTATCTTTTCTCCCGGGCTAAGATGAAAGACTGGTCCCCCGAGAAAATAAATGGAAGCATTAATCAACAGAGCGGAAAATAACCCGATAAGAGCAAAAAATAAAAAGCCAAGCAGCCCGCCGATTAAACTATAAATCAAGCCACCGAGCATTTTACCCTGGATTTCCTGGAAAAAGTCAGGAAGAGAAGAGACCGCAGAAGAAAAAAATTCGGTGGCACCGGTAATTAGACCAAAAAGCATGCCCACAAAAACACCAAGCCCACCAGAAAAAAGTAGAAAAGATTTATAGTCCACCGCTTTTATGACCCAGGTAGCAGCGGCCTCAGCTTCAGGCAGTGGAGAAAGCTCGCCTGTTTTAGACTGGACCTGACCTTTATTTAAAGTAAGCTTAAATCCACAAACCGGACAGGTCTCTTCTCCTACTTGAAAAAAATAACCGCACTCCGGACAGGCAGCTTCCAGCTGGCTGCCGGCAAGCAGGTGACCACATTCAGTACACAGGCGAGAGCCAGGTTCATTAAGAGCTCCACATTCGCGGCAGATAATAAAAGAAGTTTCTGACCTCGGAGGAACTGATTGGATCCAGTTCTTACCGTCATAATAATACCATTTCCCTGTCTGGGCCCCTATCATCCAGCATCTTCCCTGCTCATCCAGAAGACGAAGCTCTCTTAGAGCCTGAGCAAACTGCTCCCTGGTCAGTTCTCCCCGCAAAAATTGCCTTTTCAACCTGGAAAAGTCTTTTTCAACTTCTCTAAAGCGCAATTCAATCATGTTCAGTCTCAATTAATTTATACCTTCTCTATCGGTTCTGGCAAGGGCCAGAAAACACATGACCATTTATTGTGCATTTTGTCGTATATGCAAGTCTTTCAATATCTTTATCCATCCTCTGCACAACTTTTTTCACAACCTTTTCCACAGAAATTGTGAATTTTTCTCATGCCGATTTAAGAGTGATGTATCAGATACCAAATCATTTAAAAAGTTCCAATAAACTGCTTCCCGAAACTGGCGCCGGAATAAAAGACAGAATAAAGATAATCACCACCAAAAACCCGAGGAGCTGCCTTCGTACATCCATCTTCTCCATTTCCGTTATCATCTTGGGATGTTTCCAGCCGAGAAAATAAATTAACACAGCCCAAAGAAGCCAGCCCATCCAGAAGAAGATTCCCAGAATAACCATAATCATCAGAACAATCAGAGAAAATTTTTCCGCTTTTTCTCCAAAGGCAGCATAAAGAATATGTCCCCCATCCAGTTGCCCAACTGGAAACAGGTTGAAAGAAGTCACGAGCAGTCCAACCCACCCGGCCACTGCCAGAGGATGAAGTATCAGGTCTTGGTCTGGCCCGACCTGACCAAATATCAACCTGACAAAAATTTTCAGCAATAAAGGCTCACCAAAAAAAATAGAATTATCTCTTGGCAGAGCCGGTACCACTTTTGAAAGTTGCAGCCCGAAATACAAAACAGGGACAGAAAATAAAAACCCAACTATCGGCCCGTTAGCTCCCACGTCAAACAGTTCTTTTTTTCGAGCCAGCGGCGACTTAATCTTAATGAAAGCGCCAAGGGTACCAATTAGAGTAGGAGCTGGAATAAAGTAAGGAAGGGTAGCTCTCAGTCCATAGCGTCGACACGTTAGATAATGCCCCAGTTCATGACTCAGAAGTATGACTAATAACGAAACCGAATAAACCAGGCTCAACCTTATTAAAACAGGATAACGTAAAAAAGCCAGGTCGTTTAAACCTGGAATATCCAGGCCAGAACTGCTGGCATAAAGGTAGTTCATACCCCATAGATAGCCTACGAAAAAGGTAGAGATAATGGTCAGTACAAAAAGAAGAAAATTAATCCACCTTTTGCCCTCGTTCATGTCAATTTATAATAGGTCCCTTTAAAAGAAAAGGCAGGAGAAAAAATACTCTCCTGCCTTCTTCTTTCTTTGATGATTAGTTGCCCTTTAACCTGCGGAATTTAGCTTCCAGTTCTTCTTTGGTTTCCTGGCGTTCCGGGTCTGGCACGCAGGCTCCGCTCGGGCAAACAGAAGCACACTGTGGTTCATCATAATAACCTACGCATTCCGTGCACTTTTCCGGGTCAATCTCGTATCTTTCATCTCCAGGAGAAATAGCTTGATTGGGGCAGGCCGGTTCACAGGCACCACAATTAATGCAATCTTCGGTAATCTTATAAGCCATATTTTCCTCCTTTACTTAAAATTTTAAAACATTTTCTCCTAAACATAAAGCTCTTTTTACCGGCTTGATTCAAGCTGCATAGCTTTTAAAGCCGCCTGATAACCAAAATAGGTATTCTGATAATTTGCCTGCAAATCCCGGTAAATTTGCAGGGCATTTTGAATCTCTCCCTTCTTTTCATAAGCTTCAGCCAGATGGAAAAGAATAACATCAAGAGGATAAGATTTGGGTTTCTCCTTTTCTATCTGCCGGTATAAGTTTATAGCTTCATCATATTGCCCTTTCTTAATCTTAATCTGGGCATAAAGGTCAACAATCTGGTAATGGATTAGATCCCGCCCTTTATCTTTAACCGCGGCCAGGATCTCTTCCGCCTTCTGCACTTCATTCTTTTCCAGGTAATAAGAAGCTAGAATCAAGCTGGCAATCCGGCCGTACCTGGTTTTTCTGGTCATTTGCTGAAGTTTTTCCAGGTTTTCAGGCTTTTTGTCCAGCTCCGCCCTCAAAGTCAACACTTCACTGAGATAACTGGCTTCGCGGGAACGCTGGTAATTGATTACCAGGTTGACTGCTACCACCACAACCAAGATGACTGCCAGTCCGATGGCCAGGGCCATAAATTCCTTTTCATGTTGCTTAGCCCACTTTAGGAACCGGCTTAGACCAGTAGCCAGCTCGTCTTCTTTCAACTGTTTTCTTTCTGTTCTCTTCATTTTTTCTCCTCAAGAGGTCTTTTTTAGCACAATTTCCGGAAAAATCCAAGTAAGGAATCCTATTTCTAGTTAATTAAAAAAGAGGATAATTATTCTTTTCAAAAATTGAACTGAAGCAAGCCCGATTTCTCTTTAAGCTGTCTGTTTATTTCTTCTTTGCTAATCAGCCCTTCTTTTTCTGCCTTTATGGCTTTAAAAAGGTCATAGGTAGTCAACAGCAGGTTCTTGTCCTTTTCCGCTTCTTCAATTTGAAATTGAGAAAAAGGGTTTTCTCTCAGTTTGGCTTCCTGTTGATTAAAATAATTGCCCACCAGTATGGCTTTCATCTTGGTATTATCGAATTCCTGCATGCGGCGTCCTTTATATCTCTGAAGCAAAACACAATCATCATCGCTAGCCCAATTTTTGCTGCTGCGAACAATCACCAGTATCAGGAAATCCATCCGCAAGCTTACCTCCGTGGGTTGGTCTGCTGATTCAATCAGCCAGATATCTTCCTCCTTGTCCCGAATAACGTTTTTCCAGTAAGCATCGACATCTATCACCTTACCCCAGCCCAGGTAATTAAAAGCATAAATAACGGCTTCCTTAAGCTCCCGACCTTCCGCTTTCAACAATCGGTAGAACATTTCCTGTTCGGTATTTTTAAGCTGTCTAATCTGCTCATCTATCTCTCTAATTTTTTCTTCGTAACGCCGTTTTTCTTCCTCTTTTTGTAAATAGAGTTTCTTAATTTCTGGGAAAAGATATTCTTCTTTTTCTATCCAGTTAGTTTGTTCTTCCTTTTCCTCTTTCAGTTCTAAGAGGGGGAAAATATCCTTAAGAATGAAGTCTGCTACTTTAAAATTATTCTCTCCAAAGGAAGGCAGCAGCCAGATCAGGCCTTTGCCTTTTTTGATAATTATGGACACTGGATAACCATCAGAGCTCTTAGCCACAATTTTCCAGCTTTCCTCCTGAACCGAAGGAATTTCCCACTGGTCCAGTCCAAAGGAGTTGGGCAGCAGTTTGTACATATGTGATATCCGGTCATAGTACTTGTCAAATAACAGGTTAAAGGGAAGTTGGGGAGTAACCTGGATGTTATCGCCCGGCATGGCATCCTGAAAATGAATTTCCGGATAGGTACCGATGATGGAAGAAAGCTGGTAAAGACGCCCTTTACCAATGAAACAAACAGCTCTGGTTCCGGCTTTGACCATTTCTTGAATTTTTGGCGATAAGTCAAACGGCAAGACATTTTCTTCTGCCGGTTTATCCATCTGGAAAAAGATCACTTCGGCCTCTGGCCAGCTGGTCGGTAGTTCATTGAGTTCATTTGTCTGAAAGAGAAAAGTTTTGATATTTTCTGTTTCAAAATACTCCCGGTCTTTTTCTTCAAAATTCAAAAGAATGATTCCTTCCATGTCCCTGTCCTTTCACTTTAATAGGAACTTCATCTATATTACAAAATCCAGTAAAATACAAATTTCTTGTGAAATCATCACCTTTTTAGATGAATTTCATGATGAATTTTTTCCCCTTCAGAATGATGGTGCCCCTGGCCAGACTCGAACTGGCGACACAGGGATTAGGAATCCCTTGCTCTATCCATACTGAGCTACAGGGGCCTCTTCCCTTTTGATACATAAATATAACTTAACCCAGTTCATTTTTCAACAAA
>JACIYK010000091.1 GCA_014359965.1 Candidatus Aminicenantota bacterium | reverse complement strand
ATGTTATAACCTTTGAAAAGGTTAATCTGGATGAGGTGCAGGATTATCTGGTAAAGAATGTGCCCCGGACTATCACCAAGGAAGGCTGGGTTTACCATGCCTATGAGTGGCCCACTAACGACTGGCATAACGAAATGACCGGCAAAGCGTTTATGACCATGTTTTACCTGACTGGTGACTGGAAGTGGCTTAATTATACTGTAAAAGCCAATAAATATTATCTGGAAAAAATGCGCTGGAACAGTCTAGACCACCCTTTTTATGGGTACTTTATGGACCAGACAGTTGATATCAAGCAGAGGCAATGCTTTCTCTGGTCCCAGCCCTACAATGTGGAGTCATTGCTGGCTGAATTTCCTTTAACGGAGAATCAGAAAATCAAAGAAGCTCTTCTGGTTAATTTTGAAAAAGTTTATTCCGGGTTAATGTGGAACCCTGATGGGAAAAGGTGGTACTGGCGGGCTGTGGTAGACCCGACCACCAGGCCCCCTAAACTTATCTGGAAAGATGACCTGAATACCTTTGATGCCTGCGAATTTGGCATAGATGTTATGCTCTCAGCCTATTCTTTTACTGGTGATAAAAAGTACTTAGAGCGGGCGGTGGAGGCCATGAACAACCAGCTCCAGGTGCTGGAGAATTACGGATTGTTGCTTGAAGATCACGCTGGAGAGCCTTCAGTCAATGTCTATGCCTTTGCGGCCAAGGTACTTTACCGGCTTTACGATTATACTGGAGAGACCAGGTGGCTGGTAGAAGCAGGTAAGATACTTGATGCCATGTTAATGTCTTTTGTCCACATGGACAAATTTCCAGCTGAGTATTACTGGCTTAAAGGTGGGGTAGCCAGAAAAGATGGAGACTGGACCGGGCAGTTTGGCGAGCCAACCACAGGCACAGATTCTTCTGTTTCCACTGCGCCTACCTACATACCCTGGATAATGGAAGCACTGGTAGCTGGTTACAAGCACACTGGTAAAAAGATGTATCTTGATTATGCGCACCAGCTACTCTGGCATTCACTTGAAGCCAACAAGAAGATGAAGGAAGCCACTAACGGAAAATTTGAGTTCTGCGGTCATTTCAATACTTACAGCAAAAAATTTTATGAAGATGACGATGGGCTGGTGATTGTTTCCAACCTGTATGAAATTCCCTACCTGAAGATTTTTGAAAAAGGTGCCAGAGTGGAGCATTTTGACCTTCAAGAAATCTGGGATGGGGAAGGCCGGATACGGCTAGTCAACCCTACCAACTCCAGCCTGCGAGCTCTGCTCCATCTACCGGAGGGCTGGGAATCAGTAAAAGTTTTTAAGCTTGGAGGAATAAAAGATTATTTTTCTGGAAGCCTGAGCTCTTCTGCTGCCCAGCAGAACTTCAAGATGTCGGGCCGCACGGTTGAATTTATGGCTGAGCGCATGAGTCTTTATCAGGTTGTCTTGGAAGATAATGATAAAGAATGACCGGAAACAACTTTTTAAAGTTCAGGATAAATCTCTGGCCGGCGGTCTTTAAGGAAATGCTTGCGGGCCGGGCAATCCTCTAACTGGCTGAAATCAATTTCTGCCAGTAATATTTCCTCTTCCTCCCGTTTCGCCTGAGCAATGACCTGGCCATATGGACTGACCACAAACGATGCCCCCTCAAATTCCACATAAGGTTCTTTACCAACCCTATTGGCCAGACCACAAAAATAACCATTTTGAAAGGCGGCCACCTGAACTTCTGCTTCAAAAAGACCAGCTGGCCACTCTCCCTTTGCCCCGGCCTGAGGAATTACTACCAGATCAGCTCCTTTTAAAGCCAGAGCCCTAAGATATTCGGGAAAATGGCGGTCATAGCAGATAGCTATGCCCAGACGGCCGACAGAAGTAGAAAACACACCGGCTCCCAAGTCTCCCGGGTAGTAATAGCTTTTCTCATGAAAGCCAGGAGCTTCAAGGACATGAACCATTCGGTTAAGCCCGACCAGCTTTCCATCTGCCTCAATCACCGGAGAAGAATCGTAGGTTTTACCCTGGCAAATTTCCAGAAGGTTAAAAACTGTCACTAGTTTGAGTTCAGCAGCTTTTCGGGCGATAGCCTCAAAGGTCGGACCTGGCACGGGCTCAGCCCATTTTTCGTAGCCCGGCTCAGCCGGTTTCTGGGGTAAGAAAGGAAGGAAGGACAGCTCGGGAAAAACAATCAGCTTGGCTCCCGCAGAAGCGGCCTGCTCCATGGCCGTCAGTCCCTTGCTCAGGTTCTTTTGAACATCCGGTCCACAGCTCAGCTGGGCCAGGGCTATTTTTAATCTTTTTTCAGTCATAATATTCTCCTTAATTTGCTTATTTTAATCGTTTTCCATTCCTGAATTTTTCTTGAATAATTTATATTAAGACTAGGAGTTTTAAATTGGTGCCAGCTATCAAATTTCTTATTTTTATTTTTTATTTTACTCCACCTCAGAGGATTCTTTTAATTGATTAAAAAGTCAGTTGGATTTTTATTATTTTCCCAGATAATGGATTTTCTTGCTCAAATCTAACACCTCTTTCTGGCAAACCTTCAACAATAAAAATTTATAAAACCGCTCTTTGCCAGTCTTCTCAACGATAAATGATCGGGTTAAACACAAACTTGAACGTTCCCCAGGCTTGAGCCCGGTGGATGGGATCAAAACCAATTAGAATTATTCGACCGCGGCCTAAGGTGCAGCTTACAGCGGCAGATTTGTACTTTAATTTATCTCCGTTAATCAGGATACCGCTGAGCAGGGGGTCGGAAGCCGGAAACCAGGCCAGAGTGCCAATATTTTCTACCTGAGATAGCTTTACGTCTTCTGGCTTTATTATTTCAAAAACCGGGCTGAAGTAGGAAAACACCGCGGCTTCCTGGCCACAGCCGTATGTTTCAGGGTGAGTGGGGTCAACCAGCACCCTCAGGATAGAACCAGGAGAATATACCCTGGTGGCTTCTGATTTAGTGCTGCTGGCGGCTGCTTCTGACCTGGAGGCTCTTCGCGGTTCAATGATGTTTTTAAGCGGTAGGCCAAAACACTGAATAGCAAAATCAGATGAGTTTTCCAGAGCCAGCAACAGGCCTCCGTTCCTCACAAAGGAGTTCAGTGCTGCCTGACCTTCATTGCCCAGACCACCGGCATATTCTGGCGGTACTTCACCTTTTTTCCGGCCTTCGATGATGGTTGCGGCATTAAGGCTAGGAATAATCAGGTGGGTGAAATTTTTCTCCAGGTTGCCGGCTATAATTTCATTGTTATGTACCACTGTGAACTCAAATTCAAACTGTTCCAGGACCCAGCGCAGCCAGCCTTCATCCATACTGGCCGTCCAGGGCTGGTAAACAGCCAGGCGGTAAGGTTTAAGCGCCAAGACCCTAGCCGAACCGGTTGAAGGCACACTTCTCAGCTTCAGAGCTAAACCTCGGGTTATGTTCTTTAAGCTAGCCTGGCTAATCTTGCTCTTTTCCAGAACCAAGCTTCCTGCCGGGAAGGTGAAGCCTTTGAGGTTTATTTCCCGGTCAAGATAACCAGCAGGCAGTTTGTTTCTAAGAAGCCGGTTAGCCAGAATAACTGAATTTACTGAACGGCTATCCACTAACAGATAAGGTCCATCGCTCTGTTCAAGGATGCTGTCGGGCATCTTAATAGGTGGCAAAAGCTCGATTTCTGCTTGAAGCGGTGCTTTTAATTCGACCACTCTAACACCCATCTGCAGCGGCAGCGTCCAGCTGGCTTCATCGTAGGGAAGGTACTGAGCTGGGTCTTTGCCAGACGGTAGAGGATAGGCTTTGCTTTCCAGCAGGTCTTTGATAAAAGCCCGGTAGGGTTGGGCCAGGGGAATGACAAAAGTACCGGCCGGGAAGTGTAAACCATCGGCCGTGAAGGGCTTCCTGGCTCTGTAAACCTCAGCGCCGTTTTTCTGAATGACTTCTACCAGCTTAAGAGCAGCCGGATAATCTTTTTGCTCTTCAGGAATGACATAAGCAAAAGGAGGTTCTTTCTGGCCCTTTTCTATCTGCCGTTCAGCAAACAGGCAGAAATTTTCCATGAATCTTTCTTTCTGGTTGGCAATTGTTTTCAGGAAAGATAAAGCCACAATCTTTTCGTAATCAACAATATCCCGCAGCCGCCACCAGCCACCGGGCCAGGGCTCAAGGTAAGTAGACTGAACTTCATTCCCGGCTCCGGATACTCTTATATCCCGCGGCCTAAGGAAAATAGGTGAAGCTAGGTTAACGCTAGCTGCTTCAGACAGGATGCCCAGAGCATTGTGGCGGAGAGGTGCCGCCCGGTTGGCTGTGTTGTACCAACCGTCAAAGATAGTGTTAGTGGCCACACCTGTTTTTCCCTGCCGGCTGAGGCTGATGACCGCCTCCCCGGTTAATTGGTAAAGCTCTCTTAAAAGCAGCGGGTCAAGGTTGGGATTAATTGGGTCCTGATAAGGAGGCAGAAATAAACGCGGTCCGTTTGAACCCATCTGATGAACATCATAAACCAGCAGCGGGAACCATTCTTGGTAGAGGACGCGAGCCATAAGTTGAGTTTCCTTCTGAGTCAGCATGAACCAGTCGCGGTTGTTATCGTGGCCGGTGTAGTAGTGATAAAGCCAGGGCATGCTGCTCCCTTCGTAAGGTGTGCCAAGTGTTCGGTAATACCAGTCAGTAACCAGGTCGATACCATCCGGGTTAGCTGAGGGAACCAGAAGAAGGATAACTTGGTTTAGAATATTTTTGATTTCTGGTGAGCTGTTAGCGGCCAGTTCATAAGCCAGTTCCATGGACATCTGGGAAGCAGCTATTTCTGTAGAATGGATGGAACAGCTGATGTAAACAATGGCTTTTCCTTCTTTCACCAGGCGCTCTTTTTCGCCCGGCTGAAGCACTCGGGGGTCGTGCAGCTTTTGATGAATCAGGCGGTACTTTTCCAGGTTGGGAAAATTTTCTTCAGCAGTAATGATAGCCATGAGCAGCGGGCGTCCGAGGGTGGTCTGACCAAGCTCCACCACTTTAATCCGGCTAGAAGATTCATCCAGTAGCCGAAAATATTCGCTGATCTGTTTCCAGTTTGCCAGCTTAAAGTCCTGTCCGACCTGAAAGCCCAGAAATTTTTCTGGTGGAATGATTTCAGCCTGCAGGAGAGCTGGGGAAATTAAAACGAGAAGCAGACAAGTTAAAATTAAAAAAAATAAAATATTTATCTGTAAACGTCTCTGGCTTGAACGACCGGAAAAGGCAATTGATTCCATAGATTACTCCTTATCATTTATTTTTAGAAAAATATTTATACACTTTTCCTGGGCATTAGTTCAAACAAAAATTTTTCGGCTGCCTTAACTATTTGACGTGCCTGAAAGTTTAAAAAGAAGCAGGTGATTATTGTTCGCCTTTTTCTTCCTTTACTGTTGAGCTAACTCTTCGCGGAAATTATTCCTCTCTCAAACAGCTTCGTTTATCAGCTCGAGTTTTTTAAAACGCGCCAGCATCTGGAGTTCTCGGCTGAGTTCACCATAGCAAGTAACGCGGTGAAGCCCATGTGACCAGTTGCGCCAGAGTTTATCCAGGTGGCCGTCAACCCGGACAGCGATTTTCGTCCGGCATCCCCGGTCATCTTCCAGTCCCACTGGTGTATCCACAATCTGACCAGTGAAGTACAAGAGTTTTTCAGTACCCACCAGTATCGCCTGAGTGACTTTTTCTCCTTTTCTCATGCGAACCTGGGGGACAACACCCTCTTCTCGTTCCATCACGGTTCTTAGCTTGTAGGAGTGACCGGGCTTTCCGGGGCCGTCCATGTTAACCGTTCCCAGGCAGTGTGCCAGGATGATACAATTGCGCGACTCATCCACGGTTGGGTCGCTGATAAAACCAGGTTTTCCGGCAAGCCCCTGAAAGATGATGTGGGTTAAGGCTGAACGGAGGTCTGATTCACAGATGCCGCCCAGACCCTGGCTGTTCAGCCTAGAAAACCCCAGGCAGGGGTAGGCCGGAAGCTTGATAGTTTTATCCCACATGGTGCCATAACAGTCAATGGTCAAGGCTGTAGCCTGTTCTTCTTCGATTAGTTTTTCAAAGGCCAGAGCCAGGCGGGCAGCACGGTACACTTCTTCTCTGGTTGGCTCCACCACTTTTTCCGCCCCTTCGTACCACAGTTCAGCTTCACGCCGGGCTTCAGCCTCGTTTATAGAGGCATAGGTCTTTTCCACCCGTTCCAGATTAATTCTTTTAATTTCGGTGCCAAATTTTTCTTTAACTTTAGCGGCGTATTCCTCAAAGGGGGCGGTGGTCAGGTTCAGTATCCTGGCTTCTCTGAGGTGATGGATGGCCCGGAAGGGGCGGATTGCTCTGGCCAGGTCCCGAACCTCGCTGCTCAGAAAACAATCAACCAGAGCGCCGCGCTCTTCTTTCATAAGCTGTCCGTAGCCGGTCCATTCATGACCGGAGTAGGGAGCAGCAAAAATCACTGTGGGCTTTTTAAAGCTTAACACAGAATTAAGAATGTCTGATATCCAAATGGTCAGATGTATGGCTAGGATACCATCAGCGTCCTTTATTTTATCTGCCTGCTTTAGAACATCTTCAGGCTTGCTGGCCAGAATATTAACCACAAAATCTACATCGGCAAACTCTTCTGGCATCTGGCGGAAGTAGTTTTCGTAAGTTTTTATCTCTTGCTGCAGGTCAAGAGAAGGTTTGGGCCAATGTGGTTTTGGTAGACCCATGTAGATTTTGGCCACTTTGACTTTTGTTCTCCCACCCGGGCTGACCAGACCTTTAGCCAGCGGAGAAACCCAGGCTGGAGTTTTTTCCTGGAGGTTTTCTCCTGTAGGCAAAATAGCCGGGGCTATGGCGCAGGCCGCACTCGTACCAGCGGACATTTTCAGAAAATCACGTCTTTTTAGGGTTTTCATCATTGCCTCTCGAAGTTGGGTTGGATTTTTTGTGGCATGACTTAATTAGCTTAACACATTTTAGAAATCTAACTCAACAATCGCTTTTAAAACCGGCGCAGGGTCAAGTTAATCTTTCCATTTGGGCAGTTAAGTAGTTTATTTTTAGGCCATATTTAGCTGTCTCAAAGAGCTCAATGCTGTCAAAGTTGGTCTAGCTTATTGGTCTCAAAAGAAAAGTTTTTCTTCAGCAGCCAACCCGGATTTTCTTAAGCCAACCATTAGCTGAGCTAATTCAGATCAGGGCCGAGGCAAGAAGGATAGAAACAAAGTTTCCAGGTCGACATGACCCTGTCTTCTGAGGTTTTCTATATTATCTTCAAGAAGGATTTGGCCTTTTCTGATAATCACCACTTCATCACTGATTTTTTCCAACTCAGAGATAAGATGAGAGCTGAGGAAAAGAGTTTTGCCTTCCTTTTTTAGATCAAGAAAAAGATCTCGAACTAGTTTAATGGAAACCGGGTCCAAGCCGGCAAAGGGTTCATCTACGATCAGAAGCTCTGGGGTAACTATTAAGTTTTGCAAGTAGGACATTTTTTTCTGATTTCCCAGAGAATAAGTCTGAACCCGTCGTTCTAATAACTCCGAGTCAAATCCAACTTTGGCGCTTTTTTCTTCTATTAAAGAGGCAAACCTCTGGCCGTTGATTCCAAAAAGTTTGGCGGTGAAGTGGAGAATTTCCTTGCCTTTCAGCCAGGAGAAGAAAAGTGGACGGTCGGGAATGTAGCCGAGTTTTGAACAATTTATTTCAACTTGCCCAGAATCCGGCTTTAAAAAACCAAGAAGAATCTTAATCGTGGTAGTTTTGCCCGCTCCGTTTTCTCCCAGAAAGGCAGTAATAGTCCCTTTTTTTACAGAAAAGCTTACTTGCCGCAGAGCCCTTATTTTGCCAAAATTTTTATTAAGATTAACTGCCCTGATTAGCAGGCTGTTCATTGTTTTTTCAACTCCAGATTTTTTATTCTCTGCCATTGTCGGAATAAAAAGAAACTGGTAGCCATAACAAGGACAGAGAGGTAAAGGAAAAATTTTTTGGCTATCAGCACATTGGGCAGGGCCAGAGTAAAGATGATAAACTTTATTTTATAGAGCAGGTTGGGAAAATGGCCTTTTTCTAAATAATCTAAAAACCCAATCTTTTTCTGCAGAGAAAAGAAGAGGGATAATATGGCCATTATCTGGGCCATAATAATGATAAGAATATTTGAACCGCCCCGAAAATAAAAGCTCAACCAGCTGCCAAGTGTGACATAATAAATTCCAACCACCAATCCGGCTAAAAATTGAAGCAGATAAATCCAGCTAAAAATTCCTTTGAGCAAACCAGCTATGGTCAGCATAGAGAAAATTGCAGCAGAAGGCAAAAGAGCAAGAATCGTTAGGACCAGGATTTTCTGCAGTAAATAAGCACGGTATTCTCCCTGGAGAAACATAATGTTTTCCAGAACACCACTTTCAATTTCATCTTTCATCATGTCGCCGGAAAGAAATAAAAATGTGTAGGGAAAAAGAAACAGGAAAAAATTGATGGCCGTGGCTAAAGAGTCAGTTAGCAGAATATAAAAAACGACCAGCCCCGGCACCAGGCTTAAGAAACATAAACCTTTGGAGCGGAAAACTTTTTTTTGGATTAAGAGAAAGTTAATTTTGAAACGAGTCTTAGCAAACATTGTTTAGCTCTATCTATTCTGGTTTGAAAATCGAGCAGGTAATCGTCAATATAGGCCAACTGGTGGTCCTGGAGTATGACCCAAAATGGCTCAAGTTTAACTTTAAACTGGCGATAAAGATTTCTGTTTCTGTCTTGGATAATTGGATAATTAAAGGAATATTTGGAGGCAAAGGCCAGAAGCTCATCTGTTTCCTCAGCTGATATCCCAATTAATATCACAGGCAGGCTGAATTTTTCAATGAATTCTTTCATTTCCAAGAGTTCATCCCAGCAAACATGGCAAACCGAGGAAAAGAAGACCAGAATAGCCGGCTGAGATGAATTATTAATAATCTCCTCAAGGGAGGAATAAATTTTGATTGGTGGTTTGGGGCTTGATGGAGCCATAACTTGTCCATCAGGAGAGACTGGTGTGGCCAAGGCTGATAACATGTTAATCTGAAAGTAAATAATCATAGCGATGGCTAAATTGATTATTGGCTTTATCAAAACCTGCGCTTTCATGTTCCCTCCAGTTGATAGGCATGAAGTTTATCCTCCCTGTCAATTCCGTAGAGAAACTTACCGTTCACAGTAAGAAGCCTAAGAGCGAGGGGCAATTTAATAATTGCTGAAGTTTGTCCTTTTTCATTAAGTTTAAACACTTCTTTTCCTGGCTGGACGTCTCCATCTTGATCATAATCTGGGGCAATAAGATAAAAATTATCCTTATCTCTGGCAAAACTCCAGCAAACACAGGTGATTTTTTGTCTCCCACTTTTAAGGGGCAAGTCAACTGATTTGGCAGGGTAACGGAAATCAAGCATGATTTTTTCTATTATCTGACCGTTCTCATCCATTTTAATAATATATTTATTTTGATATTTCCAGATAAGATAGCAATAGCCTGAGGGGTCTTTTTTTAGAAAAATTTCATTCAATAGCGTATAAACGATATGGTCCGAAGCAGGGGAAGAATCAATGGCTTTCCACTGTAATTCACCTTTGGAATTGTAACAGTAAACCAATTTC
>JACIYK010000090.1 GCA_014359965.1 Candidatus Aminicenantota bacterium | reverse complement strand
TTCATTATCCCCTCCTCAATTATCCGGTGCCTACCAAAGATAACTCAATCTGGTTTGCCAGGTCAACGAGAAAGGCGACGGCTGTCTTGGCAGATCAATTTAGGGCACAGGGAAAACATTTAAACCAGCTAGCCATAAAATCATTTTTTATTCCCCTATTTGCTAAATTTTATTTTTAAGGGAAAGCTCTACCTGATTACTTTAATCATAGTATCTTGAAGTTCAAGATAATGGGCCGCTAAGGCCTGAGACTTCTGGGCCTTCGTCTAAAGGTCTAGAATTATTTTGGCAGAATCATTCTGACTGGCAACAAGATAGTTTAACGGCGGGACGAGTAATTTAAGGGCGAAAGCCAAACCAAATAACTATATGGAAATAAAGCAATACTAAATTAGAAAAAATTTAGCCTGCTGGCTGCTTTTCATACCCTGCAAATTATTTACAAATACTTGGCAAACATCCTTGGCCAACAATTATCAGGTTCTAAGTTTTCCAGAAAAAAATAGGAAATATAGAAAGTGTCCCCATTTTTTTTAGATGTTGGTTTTGCCCATCCCGTCGTGCCGAATCTTGAACAGGCTGAATTTTTTGTTGGCGTCAAAAGTATAAACATAAATCCACAGGTCATTGGGATTATTGCCTGTCCTGACCGGAAAAAGAAAATGTTGCCCGGCCGGCAAGCGGTTATCTATTATCTGGTTTTGCGTCCCGTCTTTCTTTATCTTACTTAAAACATCCTTCGTAGAATAGAACAACCAGTCTTCAGCTTCAGTTAATCCTTCAATAGGCTGCTGAATCAGGCCTCTAAACAATACTTCTTTTTTCCTTGTTTTCTTATCAATTATAGGCCCAATTTTGACAATAGCGTTTGACTTGTGATCAATAAGGTAAACATAATGGGGAAGAGCAGCTCCTTCATAAGGGCCACCAGGAGTTAGTATTTCAAGACCAAAATTCATCTTAGCTTCTTCATATATCTTATCAGGTTCAGACCACTCTGTATTATTTATCTTGCGTATGTAATAGATGTCTCCTCTTCCATCAGCAAATACAAACCAGTCACTAAAGCCAGCTATCCTCCAGATGCTAAGGCGCACATTCCAATCAAGTACATTCCTATTCATGCCTTCAGTTTCAACATAGTAAATACCATATCCTGAATTTGGCCGCTTAGAAAGATGAAAAACTCTGCCCGGGGCGGCCAGGACAAAAATGGCCGGGAGAGTTGGGTTCAGAATATCAAGGTTTTCTCCATAAATATCAATTTTATGAACCCAGGTCCCATTGGCCATATAATATATCTGGTTGCCGATAACATTTATGCAGTCCGCACGGAAATTGGCATTTCTTAATTTTTGCTTCTGGCTACCATCCAGTTTCATTTTGTAAAGTGTCATGTCGTGTGAGGGATTGGCAAAATATATCCAGTCATTCTGAACGGCCAGATAACCCCAGTTATTCAGATTGCTTACGGTATTGCCAAAAGGATGGTTCCGGCGCTGCACATAGACCCGGCATTGAGCCTTAATACCATTGGCCTGAGCCGTGGCGGTAATTACAGCTGAACCAAGTTTATTTGGCGTCAAATAACCGTCTTTGCTTACTTCAACTACTGTGGGGTCGCTTGATTCCCAGATAACATTCTTGTTAGTAGCATTCTCCGGGAGTATGGTGGCTACCAGTTTATAGCCTTCCCGAGAAGGTGTGAGCAGCGCCGAATTGTAAAAAACATAAACTTCCGTCCGGTTGAGTTTAATGCTGGTCGGCTCAATTATTTTCAGCTTTTTAACCTGGTCAGCTTTTTTCTGAGCCGGATTAACCAACTGAGCCCAAACTGCTGGGCTTAGAGCAAAAAGAATGAGCAAAAGCCCCGCTCCTAACCTTTTCATAATTCCTCCTTTTAGGAAATTAAATGCCCGGTGAGAAAATCTTTAAATTTCCAAACCGACTGTTCCCAGTTTATTACATCATTTACTCAGAAATCAATAAATTTTTGCCCAGTTGTTTAGCCTAATTAATTATCTTTTTGGAACCAAACTTTTTGTCTACCAGGCTAAACGCACCAGAAGAAATTTATTTTTGGAAGCGCGAAATCTTTTTTTCCATGTCACGGAAATGGGTGCCCTTCCAGAAAACGCGGCCACATTTTGGGCAAAGGGCAAAGGCTTCTGCTTTTTCATAAACAAAAGGAGGGACCAGGTTTTTCGCCCGGGCCTTTGGCAGAAATTTCAGTTTCTCGTTGCATTCCAAACAGCGTGAGTTGGGGTCAATTTTCGGCCGCAGCTTAAAATATTCCAGCACCTGTTCCACCTGCTCTTCCCATTTTTCGCTCTCTATCAACAAAGCCTGGCCGGTCAAAGTCTTTCTCTTTTTAGCCTTAGCTATGAGTTCATGGTCACGAGTCAAAATGATGCGTTTTTCAGTGGCTGCCAGGTTAATTAATTCATCATCTTCAATTCTTGGGAAATAAACTACATCAAACCCTAGAATACGCAGCCAGCGGGCTAATTTCCCGACCATGCAATCAGCTATGAATTTCATCTTCTCTCTAAGCCTGATTTTCTCCGGCTAAGGACAGCCGATTTGCCTTCCTCTGAATTTTTCTTTTCCATCAGCACATTAGGCTCTTCCTTCTTAAAATTTTTAATCTCATCTATATATTTATTATTTATCAGTTCACTTATTAATATATTAATCTTTTTTACTTTTTGCCAATCAGCCCACTCATTCATCGAATTTTATTAAGGCTTTTCCCAGGTTGGGTTGAGAATAAAGTTAGAACCCAAGAGCTAGCAAATTGCCTTCAGGATTTAGTTTTTTGTCTGAAAATTCAGTAATTAAATCAGGCCAGTTTCATACACCCAGGGATTTTTTTATCAAATCTTCCAACTCCTGCTGGCGGCGTCCAAAGCCGGAGGCATCCGCTTTAAAACTTATCTGTCCCCGGTCGATTAACACAAAGCAGGGCTCGGCTCCTATCCTCAACAGCCTATAAGTCTGGCCACTGGCATCCCGGAGCAGGGGAATTGGCCACTGTTTTAATTTGATCAGTTCGTTTAAGTCTTCCACAATATCCCGGCTGATAGAAATTATTTCTAGTCCTTTTTTCTGGTACCAGGCCAGCTCCTCGTTCACCTCCACCGCTGTTTCCAAACAGGCTGGACAGGCTGTGTTAATAAACATCAGGAACCACACCCGGTCTTTATCCAGATAAACAACCTGACCATCAAGTGTATTTAGAACCAGAGGTGAGTCTAAGCTCTCGCCTTCTGTTAGATAATTTTTCTCTTCCGCTTGGTAAATTTCTTTTTTGATCTCAGCCATTAGTTCCTGATTTGTCTTCTGGCATTCAGCTAATTCCCGTCGCCCTGTCCAACCCCAGAAAAGAGAGAAAGAAAGAATAAGGAAAAGCATGATTGGCACCAACCATTTTCTCAACATCACTTCCCCCTGAAGACAAACCTTCTTAGGTCATAGTTATCATCTACAAGATAGAGAGCTCCATCATCACCAATGGCTATCAACCTGGCCTCACAGGGCAAAATAATGGTACTCTGGTAATGCCCCTGACTATCGTATTTATATATTTCCCTTCCTCTCTCTATCCGTCCATCCGGCCGCTTTTCCATCTCGCCAGCCAGAAAATAATAAAAATTATGGTCATCAATAGTCATATCCGCCGTTATATAAGGCATTTTCTGGGTATCCCGGTCGCTTCTAATTCTCATCTTTAGCACGGGAATTTCGGGCTGTTCCCCTTTGTAAATAATCTCAAAATTTCTGATCATTTTTCCCTGAGCATCAAAAACCACAATCTTATTCAAACCAAACTGGTGACCACAGACCAGGTTTCCAGCATGGTCAGCTTTAATCACGATGGTATTAATCAACATGTTCAACATCAGGTCTTCAGTCTTGATAGCTTTATAAAAGCCCTTCTCAAAGTTAAAATCCGACTGATAAATATTGATTAGAGGTTCCTCTCCTAAAGTTACGTTGCTTCCAGGAAAGCTAACTACATAGTACTTGTCTCCTATCAGACTCAAGCCACAAGGTGGATAAGTTAGTTGGCCAGAAGTTAAGAGTTGCCCTTTTTCATTAACTACCTGAATCCGACGGTTTCCGGTATCTGCCACACAGATAAGTTTCCTGCTCTGGTCAAGACAAAAACCCTCCGGGCGGCTGAATTCACCGGGGCCCTTACCTCTCCGGCCTATGGCCCGAACAAACTTCCCCGTAAAATCAAAAACTTTGACCTGGGATTCATCAGAATCAAGGATGTAAATCCTGCCACCAGCTACTTCCATGCGGAAAGGTCCACATAAAAGAGCTTCCGGAGCCACGTCTACAACAAAGGATTTATCTTCAGAGACTCTGATTATTTTTTCCACCGTCTTGGTTTCAGCTTTCAACCCCTTAGAACCAACGATCAAAATCACCAACACTCCTAAAAATAATTTTTTGACCATTTTCATTTTACTTATCTCCAGAGCAAAAATTTTAAGAGAAATAAAGAAGGGGTTGGAGCCCGCCCCCTTCTTTAAGCATTTCCCAATTTCCACTTTTTTCCCCGGACTATTTTTAATCTAAAAGAGCCTTTTTGATGCAGCGGGCCAGAGCTAGTTCACAGTCCAGGTAATCAACCATGCCTCCCCAAAAAGAAGTTCTTACGTTCTGCGTGCACTTTTCAAACTGAGCAAAGCAGTTGACGTCTTGTTCTCCATTTTGTTCAACTGCGGCCTTTAAGGGTATGGCCATGGTGCTGAAAACAGTGAAGAGGAGCATCATTACGACGATGGTGTTAATTAAGCCTTTTTTCCTCAACCTTACCTTCTTGGAAAATTTTTTGCTCGCGAGCTTCGTCTTCCATAAAAGCAAGTTGGATGCCAGCTTTTTGAAAAGCATTTCCCCATAAAAAGCTCACCACCGCCAGATTTAAAGTAAACATCTGTTTGCACACCTGCAGCCATATTAAACACCTGTTAACTAGCTCTTCCCTAACATAAATGACTTCTAAAGTCGGAATTTTTTCTCATTCTGATAATAATCTGTTATAAAAAAGGTAATAATTTTCGGAAATTTTTTCTCCAGATTCAGGGATGAGAATTTTTTTACCTGTCATTCGTCTAATTAGCATAACAAGCATAATTTAATTTAAGAAAGAGAAAAAAAGATGGTCTCTGAAATTATCAAAATCACCTGGAAAAAAATATTAAGGACTAATTTCATTGGATTAATTATTAGTGCTGCTTTTTTAGGTTATGGTCTCTATCTCGTTCTTGTAGCTGCTTCACCAGAAGAAGCTGCCCGCCAGTCTGCCCTGGTTTTTCCACTGCTCTCCGTGCTGCTGAGCAGCGGGCTAATCCGTGAGGAGTTTGAGCAAAATCAGATTTATCCCTTTTTAAGCCGCTTTCTGGCCAACCGTTTTTTTTACCGGTAAAGTCCTGGCCGTGGTTTTAATAATTTTTTCTATCTATGCCCTGCTGGGAATTTCTTCAGCAGTTATGTTTCTAGCTAGTCAAGAACCCCGGCTCGTTGCTCAAGTATTTATTTTGTTGTTTCGTGGATTTATCTTGACTTTTTACTTCACTTCTCTTGGAATTTTGCTGGCCAACAGGCTTAAAGGGGCAGCTAATTTCGCTTTTATTCTGCTCGTGGAGATTCTGGCCATTATTCTGGCAGAAAAATCCTTCGGTTTCCTACGAGTCATTGAATCAGGTCAGGCTAACGACCTCACCCTAAAAAATATGTTCTGGTCACTTGTTCTCCCGCTTAGGGATCAATTTCGGTCCTGGCAATTAATCATGCTTTTAGTTTTTTCCTTCTTTTTTATTATCTGTGCCTACTTTCTATTTCAGCATCAAGCTGATAAAAGAAACTTGAAATTAATTGAAGCTGGCACGGAGAGCGGATTTTTGCTTAGAGGCACCGGGCTTAAAAAGACATTTTATGAAGGGTGGTTTAAAAGAAAAACCATAGAGGCTCTTAAAGGAGTGGATATCTCCATAAAACCGGGGAAAATAACGGGCTTTCTCGGACCTAACGGTGCTGGCAAATCAACCACGATAAAAATCATCCTTAATTTTTTACGGCCCGAATCTGGCACAGTTGAGTTTGTTGCAGGTCAGCAAAGCCCGCAGCGCCGCCAACACCCGGACATTGGCTATTTACAGGAGCTTTCTGGACTTTTTCCGTTTCTTACCCCCAGGGAAACACTTTATCTGGTGGCCAGGAACAAAGGTCTGACCTGGGAGGAGGCAGCCCGTGAAATTCAGCGCCTGGCCGAAAAGCTGGCTCTCATTGAGCACCTCGACCGGCGTCTCAAAAACCTGTCTAAGGGCACGGTGCAGAAAGTGGCTCTGGCTGTGGCCATCCTTGGCCAGCCTGACCTTCTGATTTTTGATGAACCTTTTACTGGCCTTGACCCCATCGTCATGCACGAAATCAGAAATTTGATCTTGGAGCTTAAAAAGGAAGGCCAAACTATTCTCCTTTCTTCTCATCTTCTTCCTGAAGTAGAACGACTGTGCGATGAAGTAGTTCTTATAAATGAAGGTCAGGTGGTCTGTCATGGTGAGATAGAACAGCTGAAGACTGCCTGGAGAGTAGCAAAGTTAATTCAAGAAAATCAGGAAGCAGGTGAAAGAGCCAGACTAATATTGGGAGAAGAAGTAAGAGTAAAAGATTTTGTCCACCTGGTTAATAGTCTGGCAAAACTTCTTCAGGATGAGATGATTTCTACGAACTTAAAACAAATACCGACTCCAGACCTGGAAAAACTTTTCCTGGAAAGCGTGATGGAAAACAGTACTGGCGTCAGCAGAGAAGTAAATTAACAAATTAGCGATTTCTGACCACCAGATTTAATTCTCAATTTCTCTCCCAGGAAGTCCAGGTATTTTAAGGCACAGGTGGTCAAAGCAGCGCCGTTATAGACCAAGAAACTGCACGGCCAGACCGGAGATAAGGATAATAGCGCCAGCCAAGGCATGGGAATAGCGTTCCAGTGCTCCCAGCCGCACAAAGCTCAAGCCCCAGGCTGAAAGGCAGATGATGGTCAGCATGGTCAGGATGGTAGTTAGGCCAAAGGCCGCTGTGACCATCACCACACCACTGGTGGAATGCTGCGCTGCCGGGTACATCACCAGGGGAATGAGCGGCTCACACGGCCCAAAAACAAAAATCAAAAACAGGACCCAGGGCGTGATGTTTTCTGCTCTTTTATTTTCCTGTTGATGGATCTGGCTCGGAATCTGGCCCTGACTGGCATGCTCATTAAGCTGACCGCTGCTTACCTCATCACCCACCGAAAAATGCGGATGAACATGGTCATTCTCGTGAGTATGAACATGGACGTGAACTTCTCCATCGGGATGGTAGTGAACATGCTCATGAGGCTGCGAACGGTAAGCTTTTCTCAGTCCCCAGACCATGTAGGCCAGGCCAAAGCCTATAAGCAGCCAGGAAGCAATATGGCCGCGGGCAGATTCCACTTTTTCCAGGTGGCCAACAGCCAATCCTAGCGCAATGCCCAGAAAGCCCAGCACAACTGAGCTGAGCACATGCCCCAGCCCGCAAAGGAAAGAAACAAAAAGAGTCTTAGGCAAAGACCACTTTCTCGCCCGGCTTATGACAATGAAAGGCACATAGTGGTCAGGGCCAATGAGTGTATGAACCAGCCCGATAGAAGCTGCGGTTCCAGCCAGGACCCATAAATTCTGCATCGGTCTTTTTTTATCCTAAAAGTTTAATAAAATTAGCCTCAAACAATAAGAAAGCAACAACCACAAACGACGCTTTGCCTTATAAAAACATTGGTGGACGGTAGGGGACTCGAACCCCCGACCTCAGCGTTGCGAACGCCGCGCTCTCCCAGCTGAGCTAACCGCCCACATCTAACACCAGCTGATACTTGAAAGCAAGATAAAATTTACCATTAAACTGACCATTTTTCCACTTCTAAGGCATTTTTCCAGGAGCTTTAAGCCAAAAAAAAACCCACCTATGTTTTCCATAGGTGGGTTTTAGGATTTCCTTATCTTTGAGGGCTTGGGGCTTAAGGAATCCTTACCAACCCACCCTCATGGTATACCAGTACCAAAAGTACCAGTACTGGCGGGTGGGTGTATATTCCTTAAGCATCTTAGCCATTTCGCCGTGATTATAAAAAATTTTTTATTTTTGTCAAGCGTCGGCTAAAAAAGATTTGAAAAAATTTTTTTATTCATTATGATAAAAAGCACTAGTTAGAGTAAAAAGATGAAAACATTCCATTATCAAAAAATTAATTCTATAAGCCGCCAGCAAAGCTACTTTTACTACTTTTACTTTAGTTTTAAAACAGGCTCTGGTCCTCCTTAGCCGGCCTTAAGGAAGAGTCAAGAGGGCCATGAGCCAAGAACAGCTCATGGCCCTTTTTTTTAGCTCAAATTTAGTCAGGAAGGCAAAAATGAAAACCAGAAAACAAAGCCAGAAGGAAACTCAAAAAAAGCATCCTTTCCAACATAAAAAAAATGCCATTACGCTTTGTGACCGAAGAGTTTTCTCAGCGACTAATCAAGAATTTGATTAGAGAGAGCAAGAAACTTCAAAAAAGGCAAAAGGGACTTATTGGCTTCCAGGGAGAAAGAGGCGCTTACAGCGAGGAAGCTGCTTTGAGTTTTAACAAACTCCTGCTAACCATCCCCTGTGGGGATTTCAAAACGGTTTTCCGGGGAGTTTCAGAAGGCTGGTTAGATTATGGCGTGGTTCCGATAGAAAATTCCACTGAAGGTCAGATAAATTCGGTTAGTGACCTTTTCATTGAATATGACCTGAAAATAATTGGCGAGATAATATTGCCAGTCCATCATTGTCTGCTGACCCTTCCAGGACTTAAACTAAGGCAAATCAGAACAGTGATTTCACACCCGCAGGCGCTAGCCCAATGTCAGCAATTCATCAGAAAAAACAAATTTGAAGCACATCCTTTTTACGACACCGCTGGAGCTGCGCGGATGCTGGCTGAAGAAAGACTCTCAGGAGTAGCAGCCATTGCCAGTAAAAAATGTGCTGAACTTTACGGACTCTCCGTTTTAAAAGAAAATATTGAAGATTACCCGGCCAACCAGACCAGGTTTCTTATTCTGGCAAGGAAGGGATTGGATCAAGGTTATAAATGTTCCATTGTCTTTTCCCTCAAGCATGAACCCGGCTCCCTGGCCAGGGTTCTCAGCTTATTTGCCGAAAAAGGTATAAACCTGACCCGCATTGAATCCAGACCAAACAAGAGACGACCTGGCGAATATTTTTTCTTAGTTGACTTTGAAGGGTCTTTACAAGAAAACGAAGTTAAAAAAGCCCTCAGCCAAGTTAAAAATCAGGCTACGTTCTACAGATTCCTGGGATGCTACGATAAACTTTAGTTTTTATAATTTTAGCTCCAATAGTAAGCCCGCCAAAAGGGGCTGCTTGGGTAGTTGTCACTCCAAGAAAAAGCAAAATACTAAAATAAATCATGATTTCCGGCCGAAACATTTGTGCCTCTCCAGACAACTCAATTAAGAATTATTATTATTTAGGCTATAATAAAAATAAAAAACCCGAGCAAAAGCAAATTGTGTTCACAATAGCACAAGTTAAATAAGAGAGGTGTTTTATGCCTGCTAATGTGGAGATTAAGGCCCGGCTGAAAGATTTCTCAGCC
>JACIYK010000009.1 GCA_014359965.1 Candidatus Aminicenantota bacterium | reverse complement strand
TATAAATTCTTTTTCTTTTTTGATAAATCCCTTATTCCAGACCTGGGTGATATCTAACCCACTACTCTGGCCAAGCTTTCGGGCATCATCAAAATGTACCTTGCCCTCTCCATAAGTCCATCTCCAGAGGATATAAAACCTAGTCAAAGAACTGAGCTGACCGGCAATGCCATTATGAAGAATTTTCTTTACTGTATAATCGGTCACTATCTCCCGCACATATTCCAGAAGCTTATCGGCCCTAATTGTATTTCCCTCATAATCAAGTACTTTTTTATATTTACCGAATATTTCTATGGAAGAACCGATGGCCGCCACAAAATAATCAGCACCGCTAATTCCTTCTTCCCAGAGTCTATCAAGCTTGCTGTGGATGTGGTTCTTAATTTCTTCTTTAACTTCATTCAACCAGCCTGTTTCTATCCTTTCCATTTTGCGGCAAACAAAATAGATTGAAGAAGCCAGGGCTGCTGATTCTTTGGCTCTTAATCTCTTTTTCATTTCTGTACCAATTGGCCAGGAAGCAGTTGGCACTAGGCCTGAATCTAAAAGAGAATTTATCAGAGTTTCCCATCCCGAAGTTGACTTGTGAGTATAGACAATCGTGGCTATACCATTTGGTTTTAAGATTCTAAATATTTCTTGAAAAGATTTCTTTAGCATTTCCTCAAAATGTTTTTTGCCAGCTTCAAAACCACCTTTATTATGAGAATAGGCTACAATTTCTTCTTTCTTCGGGGTTAAAGGTGTAATAAATAATTCAGGATATAATTCACCCACTGACCGTTTTAACCAGACATAAAAGAAATCTGATAAATAAGAATAAGGTACGTTGTCATAATAGGGGGGGTCAGTGAAAACGGCATCGAAATAATTATCGGGACAGGGGAGAGAGGTGGCAGAGCCCTGGGTTACTTTATCAATAAATTTTTTACTGCCTGGATTTATTGATGGAATTAGAGATAGATGGACCAGATTTTTCAAAGTTTCTTCTGAAATTACTTGCCATCCACTTGGATGTTTGATTGGGTTCATCTCAATATGATCCCATAGCATCTGTAGGGCTTGTCTTCCATAAGTAAAACCAATTGCTTCGGTCTGTGGGATCAGCCTGCATAACGATGAATTTTTATCAGCCAGCCTGTTGATCCCCAACGCCAGATAACTTACTATCGGCTTTGCATATTCTTCATCATATCCTTCCTCAATCATCTTTTTATAAGCCAGCTTTACTTTTTCTGTAAATGTAATCAACGCCAGCTTCTGGCGGGAGTTGAAAAGGTCGCCCCATTTCAGCATGTTATATCTTTGCACCCTGAATCCAAGAGTTTCTTTAGGCGGTAATGGTTCATCTGGCACTGGGTCAAAGTCCCACTCCTCCCACAGTTTTTGCCTTTTATTTTCAAGATATTTTTCAGCTTTCTTAAAAGCCTCCAGGTCTTTTTCTGTCACTAACCTATATGTTTTTCCCTTGCCTCCTGGATTATGCAAAACAACTGCTACCATTCTCTGGCCAGATTTGCCCTCCTGGAAAAGCTTTCTCGTAGTTTTACCATCAATAGTTGAGCCACAGACAGGGCAAATTACAACAGCCCTAGAAACTGTCCCATTTGTAGGGTCAAAATCTTCAGGCATTTTTTCGTAGCCAGTGCCGACTATCTTGAATTTAACTTTCTTGCCTTCAATATAAGGGAAGAGGGCGACTTTTTTATTTTCTTTCTTAGTTTCTTTCTTAGCCAGCCAGAACTGGCGCATTAATGGAATTTCTGCCCCGCAGGTCGGATTCTGACAAGGAACGGTCCTGGCCCATATATAACCCACCGGAATAGAGCCATCTCCATCAGGCGGATAGAACTTGCCTATTTCTTTTTTTGCCTCTTCCAGAACCCAATTCCCCCACTTTTCAACATCATCTAAAAGCGGATTATCGCTTTCATGGCTGCCTAATTTTAATTCAGATAGAATGTTTCCTCCTCGGCCATATTTTTGGGGATATTCCAGAGTACATTTAAGAATCAAGGTCGCAACCGGATTATATTCCAGAGCATAGGTTTCGCAGCCAAGTCTCAGAGCTTCAAGGGGAATTGAGCCACCACCAGCAAAACAATCAAGCACCCGCGGCCGCTTTCCTCCGGTGGCAGCCAGAATTTCTTTTCTGGCTTTGTTTAAAATGCTATGGTTTAGGGAATTCTTCCATTTGGATAGCTCTATTATGAATTGCTTTTTTCTCTCAAGTTCAACTGGGTCATCAACTGCAGGAATGAGTGCAGCATAACTTGTAGCCCTTGAGCACGCCAACGGCCGACGTGCCCACCAGATATGAAGAGTTGAAATGTGTCCATGCCTTATGTTTTTTTCCTTGGCTGAAATCTCGCTGACTTCTTTAACGGGAAAAGTTATTTCAATTAAGCGTTTGTCTATTTTGGCCATCTATATTCCTCCTGTTTTTTGCTTTTCCATTCATCCGCTGGAATAACAAACCTGACTACTTCTACTTTTTGGGTGGCAGATAGGTTCTCGGTTGGATTCTGAATAAGGGTCAGGGTAGGAGCTGTTCGGGCATTAGAAACAATGTAGAGCCAATACTCATTCTTAAATCTTCTGGCTTTAAACCATTCGTTCTGAGTGAGAGCTACCTCGCCTTCATTGGCCCGGGCTTTGACCTCAATGTAACGAGTTTCTTCTGGACCTTTGGAACGAATATCAAACCCAAGATTCTCTTTAGAGACATCTTCCGGTTCGCGTCCCTGGTTCCTTTCATACTGCATAGCAATTTCCATGCCGATAGCTTCTATCTCCGCGTCTTCAAACATTTCTTCGGCGGCTGTAGCTGGCATAACCCTTATGACTGTGAGCAATTCAGGCATGGAGATGGAGAGTGTTTGCTCTTTTTCAATTTCCGATTCAAGTTCTTTGCGGGCTAACTGGTATCTTTCTTTTTGCTCTTCCTTATTCCTGATTGGCAGCTCTACCTTTTCTCCCTGAGTCAATCTGTCATAAAGGCTGACCAATTCCAGGTCCAATTCCTGGATGAGATAATCAAGCGATTTCAAGCCGTATTTCCTTTTGATTTCCGCCTGACGCTGGCGCTCTGTCGCTATTTCCTCTTTGAATTTTTCAATAGCTTTAATAGCCTCCGGCAGAATTCTTCTCTCGTCAATATCCGATTGCTCAATTTTCCCTTTGAAAGGAGAAAAATCCCAGATTATGGACGGGTTAATTTCCCGACAATTTTTACCATCGTCGTAAAGAGCTATTATTCTTCGGCCAGCCACCTCGTTTTTACCATCGCTTATCTCGCCGATATAGTACCAGATGTATCCGTCGTACTGGCCAGAAGCGTCAGTAAAGACAGAACCACGGAGACAGATTTCTTGAAAATTATTTAGTGTCCATCTAATAAGGGCTTCAAGCAAAGGATGGCCGAAGGAGATAAATTCTGAATCGGGATTATTAAAGGCTAAATCTTTATCAAAAGTAGCTTTGGGGTATCTATTCATCAGAGAGCCAAAACGGTTTTGAAAATTCACATCTTCAGCAATGTGCTTTATTTCAGACGGGATAGAATCAATGGCCAAAAAGCCATTTTTAAAATCGCGATACTTGCCCCCCAGCTTGGAAAAAACTCTTTTAAAAAATTCTTCAACATACTCAGGGATAAGTTTATTTTCGCGAGCTTTTTCTGCCCATTCTTTTATCTGGGGATAATTTATGAAGTGAGTAGCGAGGGTCTCGCCCATCATCTCTTTTATCCGAGCGATGTATTCCTGATCACACTTTATCTCGAGTTCGCTCAAAATTTCTTCCATGGTCTTGGCGTTGGTAGCTGCATCAATGATAAGCTGATAGAGGTCTTTTCCATAGAAGACGTCGCCGATGACGTCAAAAACGCGGTCGCTACCAAGGGCCTGACGAATTTCTTCCAGTTTTTCCAGCACCTTGGCCAGGACTTTGCCTTCCCTGGTATCCTCTGAAACAAGATTAAAAATGTAAACATCTTTTTTCTGACCATACCGATGGATTCGCCCCATCCGCTGTTCTAAGCGGTTAGGATTCCAGGGAAGGTCATAGTTTATCATAAGATGGCAGAATTGAAGATTAATACCTTCGCCTGCTGCTTCTGTTGCTACCATTACATCAGTTTCGTCCCTAAATATTTTTTCAGCCTTGATACGTTCGTCAATACCCATTCCGCCATGGATATAATTAACTTTATAGCCCCAACTTTTTATTTTCCTAACAAGATAATCAAGAGTATCCCTGGATTCGGTGAAGATAAGAATTTTGGGGTTGCCATTCATTTCACGGATTTTATCAAATCCGTCTGTAATGGCTTTTTTCAGTTCTTTAAGCTTTACTTCATTTTCGCCATTAATTATTTCAGTTGCCTTATCAATCAGGCCATCAAGTTTTTCAATTTCTCTTTTCAGTTCATCTGCGTTTGCAGCCAAGCTGAAGGCTTCCCAGGCCTTTTCTTTTTCCCATCTGTCTTTTTCTTCCAGGTCTTCAATCTCGTCTATGTCAATAATTATGTCCCTGGTTTTTTCCTCACCTTTTAGAACTTTCTCTAACCTTTCTTTTCTTCTTTTCAGGGATTGCAGCAGCGCATAGGTGCTGGAGGCCATCCGGCGCTGAAGAATCATCAGGGCAAAAGCTATATTTCTTTTTTTGGGATCGCCAGAGGCCAGATTGTATTGATCAATAATGTAGCGAGAAACTTCGTTATAAAGCTCACGCTCATCATTGGAGAGATGGAATTTTATGGTATGAGGGAATCTACGGGTGAACAAGGGGCGACCTTCAAAGTCCTTCAGGTCTTCCTTGAGTCTTCTAATAAAAAGCGGGTTATCTTTATTCTGAAGAGATTCGTTAATCATATCACTTGAGGCAAAAAAGCCAGGATAAAGCAGGTCCAGAAAAAGCCGGAAATTTTCGGGATCGCCTTTATGAGGTGTGGCAGTAAGAAATACAAGATGATTCGAATAACGAGATAGAATTTCACCCAATTTGTAGCGCTGGGTTTTAGTGGTCTTATTACTATAAGCATAAGCTGCCATCTTATGGGCTTCATCCACTATGACTAAATCCCAGGTGACAGAGCTTAGGGCAGGCAATATATCATCCTGTTTAACAAAATCTATAGAAGTTATGACCTGGTCATTTTTGACCCAGGGATTTTCTCCATAATGAGCGTCGTGTACACTTCGATCGAGCAATACAAATGTTTCATCAAATTTTTCTTTCATTTCCCTACGCCACTGTGCTTTTAGATGCCCGGGAACAACGATTAATATCTTTTTTGCCAGCTTTCTCAACTTAAGCTCTTTGATTATTAGGCCAGCCATGATGGTCTTGCCAGCACCGGGGTCGTCGGCAATAAGAAAGCGGACTCGAGGTTGCTTTAAGATATAGCCGTAAACAGCTTCTATCTGGAAAGGCAAGGGGTCAATTCTGGAAACACTCATAGCCAGAAGGGGGTCAAAAAGAGAAGCATAATTAAAGCGGATGGCTTCTATGAGGAAAAAGGTATCTTCTGGCGGAGCGGCGAAATCAAGTTTGGTTTCAGCAATTTCAAGCTTCTGAAAATCGGCTGGAGTCAAGAGGCGATCAATGGCGGCTTTTGTGTGTCTTGTATGGCCGACCAGACGGACGTAATCTCCGACCTGCTCTATTTGACTAACCATAATGGGCTCATTCCAGAAAGGCCCCTTCACCAAATTCCCGGGTTTAATATCCATCTCCCCATCCTCGGCGCATTTTTTTTATATTCAACAGAATAAAGTAAGCAAAAATATAAATTTATTCAAGATAAAAAATAAATTTATCAGATTTTATAAGTCGAATATCCTGGTGGCTCTTGATCAATAATTCTGCCTTGCTATTTTTGGGGCTGCTGGCTCAACACACAGACCTTTTATCATTGTAGCTCTACTACTTAGGCTACTCATATCCAATAGTAAAATGATTCTTGACATAGATTCATTTAAATATAATAAAATAAGTTAATGATTGTTAAAAAATAAGGGGGCAAAAGTGGATAAAAATGAAGTCAATGAAGCCTTTGAAATTCTTTTGGAAGAAATTGAGCTGATATCGAACGAAATAAAAGACCAAGGGGCCTTGAACTTAAAATCAGGTGAATATGACAAGGCCCAAATGGCAACAGAACAGGCTAAAAAAATTGAGGAATTCCGTGAAAAGGTAAAAGCTCTTCAAAAAGAATGGAAATTAATATTTAAGGGAAAGATTAGGAGAAAACCCAAGAAGGGTTTCTCTGGGAAATTAAAAAGGGGCCTTAGAACGCCAGAAGATAGCTTTCGGAAGCCTATTCTTGAATCTTTGGTCGAATTGGGTGGCAGCGCTAAGATGTCCGATGTCTTAAACCTCGTTGAGAAAAAACTCAAAGGTAGATTAACTAAATATGATTATGAATCACTTCCTTCAGACACAAAAACCATACGTTGGAAGAACACTGCTCAATGGTGCCGAAATAGTTTGGTAAAAGAAGGTTTAATGAAATCTGGATCACCGTGGGGCATATGGGAAATCACAGAAAAAGGCAGGAAATTTCTAAAAGGGATATAGAAAGAAGCATTCTTATAAGCACCACCTTAATGATTTGCTAATCTGGCAGATCAACTGAAACAGATCTGACTTCAGCCAGACAGAAGAAGTGCGGTGAGGCTGGCAGAGCTCATCATAACGGAATATGAGGAGAAGTATCCTGAGGCCATGCGCTGCCTGGAAGATGGTCTATAAGACTTATCGCAGTTTTATAACTTTCCTGTGATAGACAAGCTCGGTATTTCCTCCAAGAATCTTCTGGAGAGAGCCAACCGGGAGATAAGATGCAGAAGCAGAGTAGTATGAGCGTTTCCTTCCATTGACTCTTATCTTAGATTGGCGCTGCATATCTTATCGAGTACACTGAGGATTGGGCTAATGAGAATGCCTATATCAAAGCTGAGAAGCTGGGACCGCGGTTAGAGTAAAAGCAGGCGAAGGCAGCTAATTAGGAGATAAGAATGGAGTCTTTACGATGGCCAAAATGCGAACAAAACTTGACATGGCCAATCCTGGAGGTGTCTAGTATTTCTTGTTATTTGTCATGCCCAAATATAAAACTGCATTCTTGAGGCTTTCATCTATAAGAAATCTTTTTGCTAGCTCTGCCCAAACTCATATCCCAAACATTTTGATTTATAAGCTGCAAAATTAAATAAACTTTATACCTAAATGGATGAAAAGGTATTATGATTAAATATATTTCAGGTCTTGTTTTTATCAATTTGTCTTTTGGCTTCATTCAGAAGATTTTGATCAACAAGCGCTTTATGAACTTTTTCGCCATATTTAGAAGACAGCTCTAACGCGTCTCTTTGAATTCTGTCAGCCTTAGCCTCTGGTCTTAACAGCATTCCAGTAGATTCAACTTTTTTCTTAGCGATCTCAAAAAAACATCTTTCTGCAACAAGATCTGCAATCAGAACTTGAGCTGGTAGACTTTTTCTATATTGACAATTCTCTCCTAGATATAACTTAATAGATGGAAAGTTAACATAAATAGTAATTTTCCCGGTCACGCTGCTATAAGATGTTCTCTGGAGAGGACTATCTTCAAAACTGAATTCTGGTTCACTGAACATTCCTGCTCCTCTCGGCTCCAATTTTTCCTTACCCCTTATTTTGACCTCAAGTAGCGCCGAATAATTATCACATTCAGCAATTATCATCCCTTCCTGTCCTTCGCCTTCTCCCCAAATTTCAAGCTTGTATTTGAATATATGCCTTGTTGCTTCTGCTTCGTTCACGAAAATTTCATTCTCTGAGATATGAATAGCTGCATTATCAGAGCTTAATATAATTTTACTTCCGCCTTCTATCTTTTTTATATAAACCAACAGATAAACTTCTCTAACTTTATTTGGCCTTAGTGTTAAAGTTTCCGGTTCAAATTTCATTGCATCAACGAAGAGATCTTTATCAGGAACAACAAATACTCTAGCTTCGGCTAATTTTTTACCTGATTGTGCACTTATTATTCCTTCAATATTTGATTCCTTTCCTTCTACCGTAATATATTTTTGAATTATTTCATTTTTATCTTCTGGAGGTATCGTAATTTCCTGAGGAGTAATGGCAATTTTGGCGTTGCTACTGTTTATTTTTATTGTACTATTTCGGCCTATCGTATGGGCATTAATTCTAAGTTCAAAAGCATAACGCTTCCCGACTGTAATTCGAGCAGATTGGGGATAAAAATATAACCCGTTAGGTGGTTCCACTATCTCTTTCGTTCCCATTTGACCCAGAAAAATTTGACTCTCTGCTTCTAAGGTGGCTATTTCGTTTAGAATGCTGATTGCTTTCCTGAACCTTTGATTTTCTTCTCTATCTATTATGCTACTCTCCTCTCTTTGTCTTCTCTTCCTTTCTTCCTCGACTTTTTCTCCTAATCTCTTTTCAAGCTCTAATATTAATTTTTGACAAAAAGGGTGACGCGTGTCTAAGCCACTTCTATCATCCTTTAGAACTGGTTCTTCTTTAATTAATAGATCTCTGAAATTCGATATCCTTGCTTCGCCGAAGAAATGCGACGCTAAAGGTTCATTATCAAATTTAAATAACGAAATACCCAAAACCACATTTTTATCATCAACTATAAGAATGCCGCCCAACCTATCATCTCCTGATTGGGAGAGTTCTCGTTCTGCTCTCCATAATGAGAATGTGACCGGAAAATCGCCATACTTCGTAGATAAAATGAATTCTTCCGATAATATTTCTTTCCCTTCTGGAGGCATAAATCTTAATCTGCGACTCTTCCCACTATTTTCATCAATTAGGATCACCTGCCTTTGAGGATTAGTCATGATTTTCCTCAATAAATAGTTGTTGGCAAGCGATTCATGTATAGTGTTGAACTGCGGTACCCTCCCTGTAATATTAGGATCAGCTTTAAAATAGGCAACAGTTCCGTTGCCATATATTTTATGAAGTTTCCTTAATTCATCTGTAGCTTTGATTGGTTCACTAATCCTATACTTTGGCGTTTTATCTTCGATAAATAATTGGCATTCTACAAAAATATCGTTTTTAAAGGAACATATCTTCCCATCTATCATGCTCGCTAATGCATCTTTCGCACCTTGTCCGAAATACCCTCTTACTCTTATTCCTGCCTTTAAGCCGCTTGTTGCAGTCCCATATTTTCTAAAGTTATTTCTTATCTCTTCATGACTCATGCCCTCAGCAAAATCTCGTACTGCAAAACCACAGCTATGTCCATCTTTTTTATAAGTGATTTCAATTATACCATCTACTTTCACTTCAGATTCTTCTAATCTTATATAGCTATCATCAGAATTTGTAATTAATTCTACAAGAGCACGGATTACATCTCCTTGTATCGCGGATCTAATGCTTCTTAAAGTATGACGAGGATCAACCTCAATAATTCCCTCCTCGAAACTCATGAATCCCCCCATCTTAAAAATTTAAAAAAGTTTTAAATTTAATTTTGAGCCAATCTAATAAATCAACTATATCCTTCCGATTTAATTCTTCTGCATATTGCCGTAACAATAAAAAATTTTCTCTTAAGATATCTTTTGACGAATCCAAAGTTCCTTGAAGTAAAAAACAGAATTCTGCTTCAGTTATGGATTCGCCTTGCCCATTAATATATTTAAGGAAAGCAGAGGATTTAGATACTTCAGCTATAATCGCTTCCTTCCTTCGTGTTTGGGACATAGCTTTACTTTGCCTAATTGAAGTTTCCTTAAGCAGAGCTTCAGCTTCTTTAATAAATTTTTCCCCTCTTTCTGTTATGATAAAGCCTTGACGAATTTTCCCCCCCAACCATTGTTTCTTTTTATCGGTCGTGCATCTCCATAAGCAGCTATAAACTCTTAACGAATCTGGATAATATGGGAAACCTAATAAAGAAAATTTTTTTGGAAACAACCTAAACGCTGCTACAACAACGTTTTCAAGAGATAAATCGACTCCTATTTTTTTTAAATAACCTACCGAATACATAATTAGATGATCTAAATCGACATTTATATATTTTGATTCATCAAAAGCCTTAAGATTTTCTATGGTCTCTCGCTCTTTCATAATATCCCCCAAGGGTTATGTTCATAAAATTCGTCAATATTATCATTTATGAATTATATGATAAAATAAGACATGTGTGGTTCAATTTTCTTAAAAAAATAATTTTAATATTTTATAATTAGAATTTGATGTTATAAAAGCCTTTGAAATAACATCTTTTGAATTTCCGTATAAAGAATGGTTTAAGCAACCCACTAAATTTCGAGAGGAGTCTGAGCGTTTTTCTATCCTTTTTGAATCGATATTGTTAAATAATCGTTGCCTCGCCTTAATTTTAGGGATCTGTTTAATCATCTTTATTTTCAATATTTTAATCAAACGTATCTTTTTTTGTCAATTTTTAATATTTTATTTGGCCATGTCAAGTTTTGTTCGCAATTTGGCCATCGTAATCTTTCCATTTTCATGCCTCAGTTAGTTCCCTGAGCCAGGGACTCACTTCACACAGGCCTCAGATTCTCGGGCTTTAAGTAAGCATACTCATTAGCCCCGTCCTCCGTGTACTCTATGAGATACCCGGTAATAAGCCTTAGATACGAGTTTACGATACGAGTTTACAGCTGGGAATACTCCTACCACCCGGCTCCTGCGCCTTATCTACCGGTTGGTCCTCTCCAGAACGTTCTTGGAGGCGATACACCGTTTGTCCAAATCCGGAAAATTATATAAATGAGCTGCCTGAATAGGATGAAAAAGGGGGACACAGTATTGTGTCCCCCGTTAACCACGCCTTCATTACGGCCGCGGCAGAGCCCGTCTGCTCATTTTTGCGCCCGCATCTGCTCCTAACTCGATTTCCCTATTTCTTTTCGCCTTTGTATTCCTCAATCAGCCTGTTCCAGTTCAAACGGACCGCCAGCATGTTTGGAGCCAGTATTTCAACATAACGATTCCGGCGCAGTATGTAGAACGACTTGGGCCACTTCAATCCCAGCCTTTGTTTAACCTGACTGACAGCATGACTAAGCTGCACAGGAACATTTATGCCGGCAGAGCAGAAGGCTTTAAACCCATCACCGACGTTGTTGAACTGCTCTGGCTTGAGCGGAAAAGCTCCATCTCGGTGTCGAGCTCAAATTGTTCTGCGCTGCTTGAAATTACTCCCTAGTTATCGCCTTTTGAGCACCAGGCGCCATTAATCGATGATCTGCCAATTCTACTCCCTTGATAAAATCCCCTCTTCACAATTTTCGTCTACTGTCCAGCGGTAAAACTCCGCCAGGAAGTAATAAATCCGCCGATAATTATAGGTTACAAACGCTGCTTGGCTGCTTTTATATAATTCTTCTAAAAACTTTCTTCTATGATGGTTAGAACCTAACTTCTTGAGTATTATTTGGAACCTGAACGGGATCCACAATCTATTATGTCCCGCGAAATTGTAACTTGACAATTAGTCTACTTTAAAGTAGTCTACTTTATAGTAGACTTTTTGGAGGGCACATGAAATTCATTGACCGGGATAGAGAATTAAAAAACCTGGAGGACTGGTGGGCCTCCAAAGATGCTCAGCTGATCGTAATCTATGGGCGCAGGCGCATCGGAAAAACTGAGCTAATCAAACGCTTTATCAAAGACAAACCCTATATCTATTTTCTTGCTCAGCAGATCAGTGAAGCAGAAAATTTAAAAACTCTCGGAAAAATCGTGGGCGAATACTTTGACGATATAATATTAAAGGAAAAAGGCTTTGACAATTGGTCCACGTTTTTTGAATACCTGAAAAAACATGTCAAAGAAAGATTAATAATCGCCATAGATGAATTTCCTTACCTGGCCGAATCCAATAAAGGCATCTCATCTGTTTTTCAGGCTGGCTGGGATGAGCACCTGAAGGAGTTGCCCATATTTTTAATCCTTTGCGGTTCACGCATGGCTATGATGGAACGCGAAGTCCTTAGTTTTAAAGCTCCCCTTTACGGAAGAAGGACAGGCCAGCTCAGGCTCAAGCCGTTTAGCTTTTTTGAAGCCTCAGAATTTTTTCCTGGCTTTTCTTTTGAAGATCGGCTTTTATACTACTCGGTCCTTGGCGGAAATCCAAGTTATTTGAGCCGGGTTAACCCTAAAAAATCTTTGGAAGAAAATATAATTAGTCTGATTTTATCGCCGTCTTCACCTCTTTACTCTGAAGTTGAATTTTTGCTCCATGAAGAGCTGCGTGAACCCCGAAATTATTTTTCAATTCTAAAAGCCATTGCTCTTAACAAGACAAGAATTAGCGAAATAGTTAACGAAACCGGATTTGATAAATCAATATTGCATAAATACCTATTCGTACTGGAAGACCTGCAGCTTATCCAGAAAGAATACCCCGTAACTGAGAAAAATCCTCTAAAGTCCAAAAAGGGTCTTTATCGGCTCCAAGACCAATATTTTAAATTCTGGTTCAGGTATGTGCTTCCTAATAAGAGTCGCCTTGAAGAAGGGAGAGAGGACCTGGTGCTGGAAATTATCAGAAACGATATGACTTCTTTGGTAGCCGAGAATTATGAGCAGGTGGCCGGGGAAATTTTAAGCAGAGACCGGATCAAAATATTTAACTTTGATCGGCTGGGCCGTTGGTGGGACAGAAACGAAGAAATAGATTTGGTGGCTTTGAATGAAAAAGAAAAAAAGATTCTTCTGGGTGAAGTCAAATGGAGCAATAAGCCGGTGGGCCTTAACATTCTTGAAGACCTAAAACGAAAGGCCAGCCTGATTGATTGGGAACGAAGCAAAAGAAAGGAATACTATTGCCTGTTCTCAAAAAGCGGTTTTACGGAGGCCTTAATCAACAAAGCTCGAGAAGAAAAGATTTTATTATTTCATAAAGACCGGATGGTTTAAAAGACAATTTATTTTCAAAAAGATAATCTATTCTTAAAAATTTATTTCTGAACTGTGGCCAATTTCACGCCTACTAAATGGATTGGATTAAGGAAGATGGACATGGGCCACCAGAGGCAACAGGCAAATAAACAGATTTGATCAAAGGAAATAGTGCTTATCTGTTCTGAGGGAAAAACCGCCCTCGACGTTGAGAAAAGATAAATGACTACTGAAATTTCCCAGCCAGTGCGCGAATGAGGTCTACATTTAATTCGCCTTTTGCTACCCAACCTTTAATGCCAGATGGAATTTCCGGGCGGAATTTTTCATAGAGGGAATAGGCGTTAGGCTACCACGCTGGCCCTGAGGGTGAAGACTGATAACATGTTGATTATAATAGTATCGGGAATCATTCCGGCCCTTTTCAGGCGTGGCCATAAAAGATATTCATTTTATTTTGTCAGCTTTATTATAAAACAAGCCTATCTCTGGCGGTGGCTTGGGACAATCTCGAAAATGGGCCTCTATCGTGAAATTCTATCTTTAGTGGTTTACTACCCCTAAAATTAATCGGGCAAAAATTGGGAAAATTGGTGATTGAGTATAGTGTCCCCCGTTTTTTCTTCGGCTTTTACCTTAAACTTTATACTTGACTCGGCGGGCTGAGGAAAACGCGGGCCTGAGACCGTAAATTTCAAGCTGTAAGAACCAGGTTGTAGACCCCCTGAATCCAGTTCTACCAGCAGCTTGAGCAGATACCCCTCACGGATTCTGTTCAGGATGGAAACCGGCAGGTTGATGTTCTCTCTGCTATTATCCTCAGTTAATACCGCTTTAACTACCAGGTCTTCCTCTGACCCAGGCTGACAGGCTAAACGCAGACCGGCGTATATTTTCTGGATACCTGGCTCTACTTCACCGGCCAGTGGCGAATAGTTCAGGCCATTATAACCATAAAGTGAAGCGAGAGTGGGTTCGCCGGAGGCATATATCTCTCGCGAGAGGTCATCAAGTCTCAGGAGAACGGGTGGGTCCAGAAAAGGCATCACCGGCAGGGCAGTTGGTATCTCCACCGAAGCTGCGCCTCTGGCGCACCAACCGGTCTCCATGTTGCGCATAATCATCACGCATTCATACTTCCCAGGTTTAACCTGAACAAGGAAGGAAGGCAGAAAGGTCTTTTTTTCTTTTTTATCTTTTTCCGTGACAGCAGCCTTGAACTTTTTGATAAAGACCAGTTCTTTGCCTTCGTTGAAAAGCAGCAGATAGACTTCTGTGCGAGGGCCAAAAACTTCCATTAGTTTATCACCCGAGGCTCTGGCAAATGTCAGCAACCCTGGCCAGCCTTTTTCTACCAGGGCAAAGGAGACGGTGGGTATTTCCACTGGCACATAAGGCCCGGGGTCATCAGAAAGTGCGATTTCTATCAGGTGGAGCAGCTTTTCAAAACTGTTATATTGTTTAAAAGGTTTAGGGTTGAAATATCCACCTTCGCCATAAACTTTATAGCCTTTTTTCCTAACTTTAACTTTAACCTTATGGAACTTTCCGTCCCAGCGTTCATCAACCTGAAACCCCAGGACATAATAATTTTTGGTCAGGTTGACGATTTCCTCCATGGCATTTTCCGGGTTAACGGTGCTGGCGTAAAACCGACCACCAGTTTGCGAAGCTAACTGCTTTAGAGAATCAGCCCCTTCCAGCTCTCTTATCCCGGGACCCGTCACCTGGAACTCGCTGACTTCGCTTCCTTTATGAGCTCGCGAAATGTCCACGGCAAAGATGGTGCAGTTGGCCGCCTTAAATTCTTTAATCAGATTGGTAAAATCGCTTCTAAGCCCGGCATCAGCCTGAGCAGCATCATACTCAGCCAGCTGAGCAGCAAATTGTTCGGGAGTTTGCCAGTCACCGACAACCGCTCCTCCGGTTCGGCCGAAAAGAATCTGCCGGGCAATACCTGAAGAAAACAGGACGATATTTTTGTTGCCGGGAACAGTACGTAAGACTTTAGCCAGGTTATTGAGAGCCTGAAAATAAAACCGAGCCTGGTCTACATATCCCTGACGTCTGGTGATATCAAGCATCTGGCCGGTCTGCAGACGAGCCTGGTCGGTGAAGAAAGATTCTTCTGTGGAGGAAGAAATCTCCTCACTCTGCGATTCTGCTAGAGCCTGGGAGTAATAAAAACTGGCTAAATTTTCGGCCCGGCCAGTCGCATTTTTTAGGCCAAAGCTGCTAACAATATTTTTTATTTTTTCGTGGTCTCTGGTCATGTACTCATGAAGTGTCAGGCCACGAAGTGCCGTGTAAGTGAGCAGGGTAATTTCGTCAGAAGGCAGAAGAGAACTTTCCAAAAATTTAAGGGCTGCTTCTCTGGCCCGGCGGAGCCCTCTGGCATCAGTAAAGGCAAAATCAAAAAGCAGCAGAAATTTGCGGGCTAATGAAGGCTGCGGCGTCGGCAGAGGCTTTTCAGCGGGAACTTCCTCCAGAAAATGCTTTTCAAAATGGATGAGCTTAACAGGTTTTTTGTTATCAAGGATTTCAAAATCTTCAGCTGTCAGGTCAGAAGCGGGCCGGCCGCTTTTGTCGGTGACGTAAACCTGTATCATCTTAACCGCCACCGTAACCCGATGTTCATTCTGGTCGCGAACATACTGCTGGGACTGGGGCTTCTCTTGCGGACCAGAAAGTAAAGGAGAGACGGCCGCCGTCATGAGGAGCAAAACCATCAGGAACAGAACGGTTGCTGGGGTGAAGCGTAATATTTTCGTCCTCATTCTTTGCCCTCCCTCTTTTATTTTTGACGCTTTAAAAACTAAAGTCAAATTATTGATTGTCAGATGGCCACGGCCTGGGATTAAAGGAGACGGCTCGAAAATGAGGGTAGCGGAGAGAATTAGATGATCGCCCGGGAGCTTATGTAGAAAGACCAGAATGGTCATGGCGGGAAAAATCGGGAATATGGGAATAAAAGAGAAAATTGGTGAACGAGTATAGTGTCCCCCGTTTTAAAAGCGGTAGCCGGTGGTGAAGGAAATGGTGGTGCGCCGCGGACCATCTTTTTCCTTGACCCAGGAAAAGACGCCTTCCACCTTCCAGTGTTTTTTAACATAAAAATTTAAGCCGCCGCCGAACATGATTGATTTTATAAAAACCAGGTCACCCACGTTGCTGATTTCAAAGGGCCGGGAGCCCGAGCCGAAAAGAAGATAAACATAGTTTTCTGAGCCAAAATAGCGCCGGGCCTGAGCCATCCAGGAGAACTCATGCCCATTTTCTACTGATGAATAATAACCGCGGGTAAACAAATAATAATCCTTAAAGTAATAACCCAGGCTCCCCAGAACGATGGAAACATCGTTGGTCGGAAAATTCATCTTCCAGTAGCCCAGCGAAGCTTCCAAGCCGCGGTAAAACCCCTGGTAAATTTCCAGCCACCAGGAGGTCCGCGCTAAGGAACGAGCCGGTGTAGCATAGCTTAAATCAATCAGAGCATAAGCTCTTTTCCATAACTTAGGATAAGCTTCCACCCCGAATTGATAATCAGTCTGGTTAAAGTACCGGGTGTGTGCCACCCTGGGAATTAACGTTAGCCGGCTGGAAGGTCTCCATACCAGAAAAACCCTCTGCGAACCGAACGAGTTAGCCTCAGAGCTGTAATCATCCGACCGGTACTGAGCCCAGATTTCAAACTTAGCTGCAGCCACTTTTTCTTTTTCTCTTTCTTTTTTCCATCTTTCAACGCTGGCTTTTAGCTCCCGGGCATCACCATAGTCAGGTTGCTGCTGAAGTATTAAATCAAGCGTTTCGAGAGCAGCGTCATAATCTCCGCTAAAAGCCTGGGCTTGTGCCAGGACAAACCTCACCTCAACATCAGACTCTTTTTCAGCCAGATACTGCCGGCATAAATCAATAGCTTTCTGGTACTCGGCCCTCTGAACGGCTAATCTGACTTTTTGCAGCACTGCTTCCCGGTGATACTCCTGGCAGAAAACCACAGCAGAACCCATAAAAAGCAGCAGAAAGAAAACGGTTAAAATCCTTTTTTTTCTATCTTTCCCCATTCTTTCTTTCCTTTTAGAAAATCCACAAAAGCCTTAACCCTGACCCAGGACAGGTACTGCCTGTAAATGATATTCTCAAAAAAACAGAAGGGCAAGAGGCCCAAAACATCCCTGGTCCTGGGATAGCGTCGCATAGAGAATTCTTCCAGCAGAATTGAACTGAGGGAAATCATAGATCCCACGCCAACGGCCAGAGCAAAAAACAAAGCCGCGTAAAAATAATTGACTAACCCGAAAACAGAACCAGCCAAAAACAGGACATAACCCAGCAGCTCAATCAACGGGCCTAATAGCTCAAACAAAAAATAAAACGGCATGGCCAGCAAACCCGTCACACCGTAGCGAGGGTTGAACAGCATCTTCCCGTTGGCCAGCATAGTTTCAATCAGCCCGCGATGCCAGCGGTTGCGCTGGTTGGCCAGGGAGCGGAGGTTAGATGGGGCTTCGGTCCAGCAGATAGGGTCAGGCAAAAACCTGACGCGAAACTTTTGTTTTTTTTCATGAAGATAACGCCTCATTCTGACCACCAGGTCCATATCCTCGCCTACCGTGTTTTTTCGGTAACCGCCAATGGCCATCACGACATCTTTTCGGAAAATACCAAAAGCGCCTGAAATTATGAGCAGGCTGTTAAGGACAGATAAGCCTGTTCGCCCACCGAGAAATGCTCTCAGGTATTCAATTATCTGAAATCTAACCAGGATATTTTTAGGCATCGCCATCCTTTTTAACTGTCCTTTTTCTATCACGCATCCGTTGCTCAGCCTGATGATGCCGCCAGCAGCCACGGTTCTGGCCGGGTCTTCCAGAAAGGGCCGGACCACTTTCTGCAGAGCATCGCGGTCCAGGACTGAATCGCTGTCCACGGCGCAGAACAGGGGGTAACGGCTGAGGTTCAGTCCGGCGTTCAGAGCGTCAGCTTTTTTGCCGTTCTCTTTGTCCACCACCAGCAGCCTGGGATAATCAGGGTTAAGGTAAACACCCCTGATTGGCTTGGTTTTCAGGACTTTTCTGAAAACAAAGTTGACTTTTTTCAGCTTAAAGTTCTCAACCAGCTTCTGCAGGGTGGCATCTGTCGAGCCATCGTTAACCACTATGACCTCATAAACCGGATAATCCAGAGATAGAAGGTTGGTTACACTCTGGACGATGGAATTTTCCTCGTTGAAGGCCGGGGCAATGATAGAGACCGGTTTTACCAGCGGAGTCGGTAAAATTTCTATGGTTTTCAACACTAACTGAAGCTGGCGGAAACGCAAAAGTTCAAAGACAGAGGTCAGAATGAAAAATAAATAAAAAGAATTTAAAACCAAAAAGTAAACAATTATAGCCCAGGATGAAACAGAAAGTATCATCTGCAGAGCTTCTTTCATTTGTTAAACCCGCTGATAAAATTCTTCATATTCCAGCAAACCCATCCTGGCCATATCCGCGGCAAAGCGGTCTGAAGAGCTGGAAGCCACCTGCCTCAGGGCTTCAATTCCTGGCTCGCCCATCAGCAGCAGGGCTTCTTTGGCGTTAAGCCGTACGTGCCAGTAAGGTGAACTTAGAGCCGCTACCAGAAAAGGAATGGCTTCTGGGTTCTTTAAACGTCCCAGCCCCAGGATGGCCTGTGCTTGAACTTCCCAGGAAGAATCGGAAGCCATTTCCAAAAGAACCGTGAAAGACTCGGGCAATTCCATCCTGGAAATGGCCCGGGCAGTTTTTATTCTCACTTCTTTGTTTTCGCTGTTCTTAAAAACAAGAAGGTCGGGATAAAGACGGCGTAAAGGAATAACGCCAGCCAGTTCTATGTAAAAAGAAAGAATTTCCGGGCGAAGAGTTTTTTTCAAAGACTGTCGCAAGGGATTTTCCAGGGCTTCTCCCAGAGGAAACAGAATTTCCAGATAAGTTTGAAAATCCGGCGCTGGGTCAGTTTCCAGAGTTTCTAAGATAAAAGACACCGTCTTTTCTGTAGGGACGCGGGCCAGAGCGCTTATGGCCGCCAGCCTGACCGGTGCTTTATCTTTAAGAAGTTTTCTCAACAACTCCGGGTCTGGAAGTTCTGTGAAAAAATCCAGCAGCCGGGCGGCCATCAACCTTCTGATAAGAAAAGGAGACCTTAAATAACGTTTGACCTTTTTTTCTGCTGCCAAGTGGAAAACAGCCGAGAGTTTTTCTCTTTCCGGTCCTTTAATTCTTCGGGCTAGGTCTAGAAGAGCGTGGGTTAAAGGCCCAAATAACTTTTTGTTTTTCTCAGCCACAACCACGATTTGTTGCGGGTCAGAAGAAGTCAACATTTCTAGCAGTTCGTCAGTAATCCTTTGATAGTTTTGCTCAAACCAGACTGCTCGCCTGGTGTTGAAATATCTGTAGATTATTATGAAAAAAATCAAAAAAAGAAGAAAGATGGCCAGAAGTTCAAGAGAAACAAGCAGAATTTTTTGCGCCAGGAAACCCGAATTTTCTATCATCACTGCTTAGGTCATGTTTAGATAATGTCTAACTTTAGCGCTGACTATTCTTGGAGAAAAAGGTTTCGTCAGATAATCAGAAGCTCCCATTTCCAGGGCTTTGATTATTTCTTTTTCGCCTGACACAGAACTCATCATGATGACCGGAATTTTCTGCCATTCTGGGTTCTTCTTAATCTGGCTCAAAAGCTGGAAACCATCCATGCCGGGCAGAATTAAATCCAGAAGGACCAGGTCGGGTAATTCCCTTTTAAGATAATCCAGAGCGGCTTCAGCCTCGTTAAAGGCAATAATCTCTGTTTTAAGGTCTTTCAAATAATGAGAGATAAGACGAGAAGTCAGCGGGTCATCTTCAATGACCAGAATTTTGTAGGACCTCTGGGGTATCTGAGTGCAGGAACCAGAAATGTCCAGCAGACGCTGCAGTCTGGCCTGCAGTTCAGAAACTTCCCTGTCTTCTCCGGAAAAGCCATGGCTTTCAACCCAAGCTTTAAGGGAAGCCAAAAGGTTGCTGAGCTCACCTCGGGCTGGAAATTCATCCAGCTCCGGTCGCCCGGTAATCAGGTTTTCAAGCTGACTGATTCTTAATTTCAGCTGCTCGACTTGATGGTTTAAGAGAGATAAACTTGTTAGAAGAAGATCCAAAAGATTATTTAACTCAGAATATTCAGGTTTATAGTCTTCTAATTTGCTCATTATTTCCGAGTAAGATTATAGTCAGCAAAGCCGAAGTTGGCAATTTAATAATTTATAGAAAAATTGATGATTTTTATATAACTCTGAAGTTACAGAGCTAAAATATATGGTGTCTTCTGACTGCCTTTTCTGGTAAGATAGTAAAGTTAGAAAAGATGAAATATCACGCTTATTAAACAACCAATAAAATAAAAAAGGAGTTGTGAGGAAATGAGGAAAATGATGGTCTTATTAATGCTCGGGTTTGTGATCCTGTTTGTGGCCGGGTGCAAAAAGGCTCCGGAAAGCACAGCCAAAGCCAGGCAGGATTTCAAGTGGCAGGTTGACCAGTTTGCTGATATCAGGATTCTGCGTTACCAGGTTCCGGGCTTTGAAGAATTAACCCCCCAGCAGAAAGAGCTCATTTACTACCTCAGCGAAGCTGCCCTCTGGGGCCGGGATATAATCTTTGATCAGAATTACCGGCATAACCTCAAGATTCGCAAGACCCTGGACGCCATCGTTGAAGGCTATCAGGGTGACCGCACCACACCCGAATGGGAAAAATTCATGGTTTATACCAAGAGGGTCTGGTTCTCCAACGGCATTCATCATCATTATTCCACCGACAAAATCCTGCCGGAATTCAGCCCAGAATACTTTGAAGCCCTGGTCAAAGGCAGCCAAGGTGTAAAGTTCCCGCTGGAAGAAGGCCAATCGCTCGATGAGCTCATCGCTTTCCTGAAACCTATCATTTTTGACCCCAAAGTTGACCCCAAGAAAGTCTGCCAGGACCCCTCCCTAGACCTGGTGGCCAACTCGGCCGTCAATTTCTACGAAGGAGTAACCCAGAAGGAAGTTGAAGAGTATTACGCCCGCCTGATAGACAAGAATGACCCGACACCGATTTCTTATGGCCTCAATTCGCGCCTGGTGAAAAAAGATGGAAAGATTGTGGAAGAGGTTTACCGCCTGGGTGGCAAGTATGGTCAAGCCATTGAAAAAATTGTTTACTGGCTGGAAAAAGCGGCCACCGTGGCCGAAAACGACCTGCAGCGCCAGGTCATTGAAAAGCTCATAGAGTATTACCGCACCGGCGACCTCAAGAAATTTGATGAATACAACATCCTGTGGGTGAAAGACACCGAATCGGTGGTTGATTTCGTCAACGGTTTTATTGAAGTCTATAACGACCCGCTGGGCATGAAAGGTACGTGGGAAGCTCTGGTCAATTTCAAGAACCTGGAAGCCACCAAGCGGGTGGCCACCATCTCAGCTAATGCTCAATGGTTTGAAGAGCAATCCCCCATTGACCCCAGGTTCAAGCGGGAAAAAGCCACTGGCGTAAGCGCCAAGGTCATAACTGCGGCCATGCTCGGGGGCGACTGCTATCCGTCAACACCCATCGGCATCAATTTGCCCAACGCCAACTGGATACGCCGGATGCACGGTTCTAAATCGGTGACGCTGGAAAACATCACCTATGCCTACGACCAGTCATCGCTGGATTCACCTTTCGGAAAGGAGTTCACTTATAACGAGGAAATACTGGAGCGCATTAAAAAATACGGCTCGCTGGCCGGAAATGTGCACACTGACCTGCATGAATGCCTGGGCCACGGGTCAGGAAAGCTTCTGCCCGGAGTAAAGAGCGAAGACCTCAAGAATTACCACTCGCCTATTGAAGAGGCCCGGGCTGATTTGTTCGCGCTCTACTTCATCATGGACCCGAAGCTAGTGGAGCTGGGCGTACTGCCGAATGAGGAAGCGGCCAAGGCCGAGTATGACGTGCAGATCAGAAACGGATTGATGACCCAGCTGGTGCGCATTGAACCGGGCAAGAACATAGAACAGGCTCACATGAGGGCCCGGGCTCTGGTTTCGCACTGGGTCTATGAAAAGGGCAAGCCGGATAACGTAATCTCACGGGTAAAGAAAGATGGCAAGACCTATTTTGTCATAAACGATTACCAGAAACTGCGCCAGCTTTACGGCGAACTGCTAAAGGAAGTTCAGCGCATCACCAGCGAGGGCGATTATGAGGCGGCAAAGAACCTGGTGGAAACTTACGGCGTCAAGGTCGACCCAGAGCTGCACCAGGAAGTGCTGGAGCGCTACCGCAAGTTGAACCTGGCACCTTACGCCGGATTCATCAATCCCGAGCTGGAGCCGGTTTATGAAAACGGAAAAATCGTAGACGTGAAGATTTCCTACCCTGAAGATTACGTCAAGCAGATGCTCAAGTACGGCAAGGAATATTCAATCCTATAAAAACGGGGGACACAATACTCGTTTCCCTATTTTCAGGACAATTTTTTGCCCTGCAGAGACAGTCCCTGGCATTCTTTTTCCCGGGTATTTTCGGCGATAAGCTTAAAGATTAAATAAAGATTAAAAGTGGTCAAAGTCGGAAAACGGCAGTGTATTTGATGTTTCTGTTTCGTCCAGCGCACTCATATTTCTATCACCCTCCTATTTCTTTCATTATGTAATCCGCTTCCTAAAACTAATATCACGTAGGCATTAAGTGCCGGAAAATAGGGAAACGAGTATTGTGTCCCCCGTTTTCCTGAATGAAGTTAGTGATGTATTTGTTTGCTCTCCTTTTTCCTTTTTTTGCTATAATCCTGCTGAGACGCACGGAGGTTAAAAATGAATATTAGGTTAGCCTATGGCCGAAAAGGGTTGGATGTCAAACTACCCGAGACCGCGCCTGTCACCATCCTGGAACCGGAATTTGTGCCCGGGCTGAAAGATGAGCGCGCCGCCCTGGCTGAAGCTTTAAATACTCCTATAGGCTGCCCCTCGCTTCGCGAACTGGTTCGCCCTTCTGACACAGTTGCTATAGTCTTCAGCGACCTGACCAGACCGATGCCCAATAACAGGGTACTTCCTGTGCTGCTCGAGGAGCTAAACCAGGCCGGAGTGCCAGATGAGCACGTTGTTCTGGTTAATGCCCTCGGCACCCACCGTCCTCAAACCCAAGCAGAATTAAAAACTATGCTGGGAGAAGAGGTAGTTAATCGTTACCGCATTGTCCAGCACAACGCCTGGGATGAATCCACCCTGGCTCCGGTGGGGAGAAACCGCGCCGGCCGGACAGTCCGGGTCAACCGCACTTACCTTGAAGCTTCTGTGCGCATTCTGACCGGCTTTATCGAGCCACATTTCTTCGCCGGTTTCAGCGGTGGCCCGAAAGCTGTTCTGCCCGGCATTGCCGATGTGGACAGCATCCTGGATAACCACGGAGCAGCCATGCTGGCTGATCCCAGGGCCACTTGGACAGTTACTGAAAGCAATCCTCTCTGGGAAGAAATGCTGGAGATTGCCCTGCTCACGAAACCGACCTTTTTGCTTAATGTGACTCTGAATCAAGATCGCCAGATTACCGGTGTTTTTGCAGGCGATCTGGTTAAAGCCCACCAGGCTGGCTGCGCCTTTGCCCGCCGGCACGCTATAAGAAAAGTGGCTCAGCCGTTTGATATCGTCATCACCAGTAATAGCGGCTATCCGCTGGACCTTAACCTTTACCAGGCCGTTAAAGGAATGTCGGCTGCCGCCCGCATCGTCAAAACGGGCGGGGTAATTATCATGGCTGCCGAGTGCTGGGATGGTCTGCCCAACCACGGTGAGTTCAAAAGATTGTTGTGGGAAGCCAGCTCGCCTGAAGAAATCCTGGCCCGGATAATGACCCCTGGTTTTCGCTGCCACGACCAGTGGGAAGCCCAGATTCTGGCTCAGCTAAGGCAAAAAGCCAGCATCTACCTTTATACCGACGGACTGTCGGAAGAAGAAATAAGAAGGTCGCATCTACTGCCCTGCCGCTCAATTGAAGAAACAATTCAGGAACTTCTTCTCTCCTGCCCGACAGCTACTATTGCCGTCCTGCCTGACGGCCCCCAGACCGTCCCAACTGTGTCCAGCTGATTTTTCTTTATTCAGAGCAGCCCTGGCGCATCATCCATCTTGATCTGCCGATAAAAATGAAAACAGGAAGATTGTGACTGCTGGTCAGTCGCTCAATATACATTTTGCCATTGTCAGGAGCGAAAAGTTTTCTGACCTGACTCTCTTTAAAAAATTTCTTTTAGCCCCATGAACCGGCTTAAACATAGTTGTTTCTATTCCTGAACTGATTATATTTTGAAAGTCTGAATAAATTATGATAAAAAAAGAAAACGCCATGAAAACTGAAAACAAGAAATCATCGTCCTATAATTTAAAACCTTTAAGCCGGAGAACTTTTCTTAAGCAAACAGGGATAGCCCTTTCTGGGCTGGCTACAGGCTCCATCTGGAGCTGCCGGTCGGCAGAAAGGCCGCCAAATTTCATCATCATCTTTACTGATGACCAGGGTTACGCCGACGTGGGCTGTTATGGGGCTACTGATTTTGAGACACCGAATCTGGACCAGATGGCCAAGGAAGGAATACGGTTTACCAGCTTTTATGTTAGTGAAGCTGTTTGCAGTGCCTCTCGTGCTTCCTTACTTACAGGATGTTATGCGCAGCGCATCAGCATCCGCGGAGCCCTGATGCCTTACTCTAAGGTTGGGCTTAATCCAGAAGAAGAGACGATTGCCGAGCTCCTTAAGAAAAGAGGCTATGCCACCGGGATGTTCGGCAAATGGCATCTCGGCAGTTTTACCGAATTTTTCCCCGTTCATCATGGGTTTGACGAATATTATGGCCTGCCTTATTCCAACGATATGTGGCCTTACGATTATTTTGGAAAGAAGACTGATGAGCGCAAAGCTTTTTCTTATCCTCCCCTGCGCTTGGTGGAAAACGACCAGCTTACTGATGAGGTGGTGGATTCGCTTGAAGACCAGGGATTGCTCACCCAGAAATACACCAAACGAGCAGTAAATTTTATTAAAAAACACCGGCATGAGCCATTTTTTCTCTATTTAGCGCACAGCATGCCGCACACCCCTATCAATGCTTCGCCAGCTTTCCGTGGTAAAAGTTCTCAGGGACTTTATGGAGATGTTATCCAGGAAATTGACTGGTCGGTAGGCGAGATTCTTAAGACTTTAAAGGAATTGGGACTGGAGGAAAACACTCTGGTAATCTTCACTTCTGATAACGGCCCATGGCGCAATTTCGGGAATCATGCTGGCTCGCCGGGACCGTTTAGGGAAGGAAAGGGAACTGCCTGGGAAGGCGGAGTTCGAGTGCCCTGTTTGATGCGGTGGCCGGGGAAAATTCCAGCCGGTCGGGTGACTGATGAGCTGGCCACTACCCTTGATATCTTACCTACCCTCTGCACCCTGGCTGGAGCGCCCCTTCCTCGGCGGAAAATCGACGGTCTTAACCTTAGTGATTTTATTCTTGGTCAAACACCGAAATCTCCCCGGGAGGAATTTTATTATTATTACACCGGAGAATTACGAGCAGTGCGCCGGGGAAAATGGAAACTGGTTTTCCCTCACCGTTACCGCTCTTATGAAATAGTGGAACCGGGAATGAATGGCCAACCCGGTCCTTATGCTTATCAGACTTGTGGATTAGAACTCTACAATCTCCAGGATGATCCAGGAGAACGCCATGATGTAGCCGCTTCCCACCCAGAAATCGTTGCTGAATTAAAAGAACTGGCCCAACAAGTGCGGTTAGAATTAGGCGATTCTCTAACTGGAATCAAGGGAAAGGCCGTCCGGCCGCCGGGAAGAAGGACCATTCGCCCGGCCCAAACTATTGCCAACCTGGCCGCAGGAAAAAAAATTACGCTGGCTTTTGAACCCGACTCCAGATATTACGCCTCGGGCGCCCAAACTTTGATTGATAGTCAGTTAGGTAGCGATGATTTCTATGATGGCCATTGGCTGGGATTTCATGGCTGCGACCTGGAGGCAGTTATTGACCTGGGGGAGATGATGACCATCAGAAAGATTGCCCTTAGCTTGCTTGAAGATCAACATTCCTGGATTTTTTATCCCCCAGAAATAGAATTTTCCGTCTCTGAGAATGGTCAGGATTTTCAGATTGTCGGCCACCAAAATATTAAGCTTGAACCCCGTCGCCAGTCATCAGTAAAAATTGTTGAGCAACAGCTTAACCAGAAGACCCGGTTCATACGAGTTCGAGCTAAAAATGTCGGAGAATGTCCTGCCTGGCACCCTGGCCATGGTCAGAAAGCCTGGCTTTTTGTAGATGAAATCGTTATTCAATAAAAATTTGCCTCTACCCAATCTGAAAGAAATTACTCATTAATTTTAACCTTATTTATTTGATGCCTTATGCTTTTTACCCGGACCTAAATATTTGAAAATAGCAGTATTTTACAACTCAACCCAGCTGGGCGAGACAAACTCCGGATTAACGCACAGAAATTAGAAAAATCTGCTTACGAAAAACAGGAAAATAGTTTATGCCTTCCTCTTTATTAATATTCGTCCCAAACCTCCTCTGGCGAACGGGGCATAAAGGAGGGCCTGGGCTCAGGTAGTTTCTTATCCAGCATGTTCCAGTCGGGTGGCTGAACTCCAAGCAAATGGCGTACAAAGAAATCATTTCTCTTCCGTTCGCCAAAGGCGCCGCCCGAACCGTGATTCGCTCCCGGAATGACGACCAGCTCAAAATCCTTGCCAGCCTTAATTAGAGCATTGACCACCTGATAGGTAGTGGCCGGGTCTACGTTAGTATCCAGTTCCGGAACCAGAAGCATCAGTTTCCCCTTCAGCCGATAAGCGTTAACCGTGTTGGAGGAAGCTTCATATTCAGGACCGATAGGCCAGCCCATCCACTGTTCATTCCACCAGATTTTGTCCATGCGGTTATCATGGCAGCCAGCTGCAGCAAAGCCAACTTTGTAGAAGTCAGGATGGAAAAGCAATCCGGCCAGAGCGTTCTGTCCTCCAGCTGATGTCCCGTAAATTCCCACCCGGCTTATGTCATAGTAGGGATATTTCGCTGCTACTGCTTTATGCCAAAGAATCCGGTCCGGGAAACCTGCATCTTTAAGATTCTTCCAGCAAACATCGTGGAAAGCTTTTGACCGATTGCTGGTGCCCATACCGTCAATCTGCACCACGATAAACCCCAGTTCAGCCAGTGACATCATCTGGTTCCAGGCAAAAAAGCTTTTGGGCACAAAAGAGCTGTGGGGGCCAGCGTAGATGTATTCAACCACCGGATATTTCTTTTTAGGGTTAAAATTGGTTGGCCTGATAATAATTCCCCAGATGTCAGTTTTTCCATCCCGGCCCTTGGCTACAAAGGGTTCAGGTGCCCGCCAGCCCGCTTTTATCAACCCGGAAATATCAGCTTTTTCCAGCTCCATGACCACTTTTTTATCTTCCACCCGTCTGAGCTGCATCACCGGTGCCATATCCACCCGTGAATACAGGTCAACGTAATACTTAAGGTCAGGAGATAAAGTAATGGTATGGTTAGCATCAGCTTCGGTGAAACATTCTAAGCCGGAGCCATCAAGATTAACGCGATAGAGGTGAAGGAAATAAGGATCTTTACCTTTATACATTCCACTTCCTAAAAACCAGACCTGCCGCCGCTCTTCGTCCACCCGCTCTACGCCTCTTACTACCCACTCGCCTTTTGTGATTTGATTTTTGACCTGACCAGTCTGGCCATCGTAAAGATATAGATGGTTCCAGC
>JACIYK010000089.1 GCA_014359965.1 Candidatus Aminicenantota bacterium | reverse complement strand
GACCCCCTGACTGGACTCTACAACCGCCGTTATCTGGAAGAAACCCTGGAGAGAGAACTGCTCCGGGCTAAAAGAGCTGAGAATCCGGTCTCAGTAATAATGTTGGATATTGACCACTTCAAAAAATTCAACGACACCTATGGTCATGAAGCAGGCGATTTTATTCTTCAGGCTGTGGCCAGAACCATCCAGAAATCAGTCCGGGCTGAAGATATCGTCTGCCGTTTTGGTGGCGAAGAATTTATTGTAATTCTACCGGGGCTGGAGCTGGAAAAGGCTGTCTGCCGGGCCGAGCTAATTCTGGATGCGGTCCGGCGCCTGGAAATAAAATACAGCGACTCAGTGCTTAAAAACCTGACCATCTCAGCCGGGGTAGCTGCCTTCCCTGAACATGGAGAAAACTGGCCAGAGCTTCTCCAGGCGGCCGACAGCGCTTTGCTACAGGCTAAAAGTCAGGGACGAAACCGCGTCGTTATGGCTAAAAAAGACAACCTTGGGAAAGCTGAGGAGTAAGCTTGAAAAAAATTCTGCCAATCAGTTGGTTAAGAAACTGGAAAGGAAATCAGGCGACAATTCTGATTTTTCAGCTTAAACGCCGACTAAAAACATGATAATAAATGTCAAAAAGGAATTAAAAAGAGAAAAAATAGGACTCTGTTTCTCTTTCCTTAAAAACTGCTGACCGTGAGGTACAGATGAGAACCTTCAAAGAACTCTGGCCTAAATGGGAAAAAAGAATTAAGCACCCTGTTTACCTGGTTTCTCTGGCAGTAGTAATCCTAATCTCGCTGGTGGGTCACAGCTATTACCGCCAGGAAGCAAAAAGGGCTAAAGAGAGAGTATTCAATGAAATCTCCAGCGTCGCTCAGCTCAAATCACAGCAAATCAGGGACTGGCTGGACAATAGAAGAGCCGATGCCGAAGTTTTGAGCAGAAGCAAATTTTTTGCCTCTGGTCTGATCGCTGTAATACAGAAACCAGACCCTATTGTTCTGACCAGAATAAGAGAGCGACTGGGGCTTATGGCCGAAAATTACAAATACAGCCGGATTCTTATCATAGATGCCAGAAAGAATGTATTTGTAAGCTACGGAGCAGAAGCACCAAGCCAGCTTTCGCCGGAGCTTCTCCAGGCTATGGAACTGGCTGCTCAGCAGCACAGAGTCATCAACACCGACCTGCACCGACATGAAGAAAGCGGGCCGATTCATCTGGATGTAGTAGCGCCCTTCTGGGACCCGGATGACCCTGAAAAAAAAATTCAGGCCTTCATTGCGCTGACGTCTGATGCCGATGCTTATCTTTTCCCGGTGATCCAAAGCTGGCCCTATCCTTCCGATACAGCTGAAACAGTGCTGGTAAAAAGAAGCGGTGAAGAAGTTGTTTTTCTCAACGAATTAAAACACAAAAAAGACACGGCTTTAAAATTCCGTTTACCGCTGAGCCAGAAAGACTTGCCGGCCATGAAAGCGGCTCTGGGTCAGTACGGAAAATTTGAAGGAATTGATTATAGGGGAAAGCCTGTGCTGGCATTTCTAACCCCAGTGCCCAATACCTGCTGGTCCTTAGTAGCCAAAATAGACCAGGATGAAGCCCTGTCTGGCCATAAGACCAGGTCTTTCCTGATTATGTTCATTATCATCTTTCTGGTTCTAACAGAATTACTCATAACAGAGCTCATCTGGCAACGTCGCGAGAAAGTAAACTTCCAGAAAATGTATGAAGCCGAAGCCAGAGCCCGAGAAACGGAGGAAATGTTTCGCACCCTCAGCGAATCTTCCATAGTTGGAGTTTATTTGATTCAAGATGGAGTTTTCAAATATGTCAACCAGGCTCTGGCTGATATGTTTGGTTATAAACCTGAGGAATTAATAGGGCGTCTTGGTATCCTGGAGCTGACCCATCCTGACGACCGGGAAATGGTTAGAGAATACAACCGCAAAAGGCTGAGTGGTGAAGTTAAATTTCTAAGGTTTGAGTTTTGCGGGCTAAGGAAAGATGGTTCGTTTTTTTACGCTGAAGCGCACGGCTCCACCGTTGATTATCAGGGTAAAAAAGCTATTGTTGGCACTGTAATAGACATATCTGAAAGAGTTTATCTCCTGCAGGAAGTGTTAAACCGGGAAGCTGAACTTAAAGCCACTCTTTACAGTATTGGCGATGCCGTCATTTCCACTGATGCCAAAGGACACATCCTGATTATGAACCAGGTGGCTGAAAAACTCACTGGTTGGACAGAAGAAGAAGCCAGAGGAAAACCGGTTCAAGAAGTTTTTAGAATCATCAATGAATTCTCAAGAGAACCGGCGCCTAACCCAGTGGAGAGAGTTTTAGAAGAAGGGCTGGTGGTTGGGCTGGCCAATCACACCGTCCTTATTTCTAAAGAAGGGAAGGAAATTCCTATTGCTGACAGCGGCGCACCCATCTCTGATGAAGAAGGAAACATCCTTGGTGTTATCCTGGTCTTCCGCGACCAGACCAGAGAAAGAGAAGCAGAACGCCAGATATTAGAAGCAAGGGAAAAACTCCGTGAACAGAATCGTTTTTTGGAATACCTGATTCAAAACCTGCCAGGTATGGTTTACAGGTGCAAAAACGACCGTAACTGGACCATGGAATACATTGCCGGTCGATGCCGGGAAATAACCGGTTACGAGCCGGAAGATTTGATCGGCAATAAAAAACTCTCCTATAACGACCTGATTATTCCTGAGCACCGTGATTACCTCTGGGAAAAGTGGCAGAAAGTGCTGGCCACAAAAGATACATTTGAAGGTGAATATCAGATAAAAAGTGCTGACGGAAAAATAAAATGGGTCTGGGAACGCGGTCGCGGAGTTTACAACGAACAGGGAAATTTAATCTGTCTGGAAGGCTTTATCACCGACATCACAGAAAAGAAAAAGGCTCAAGAAGACCTGCTCAAAAGCGAACAAGAAAAGTCAGCTATTTTTGCCGCCATAAACGAGCACGTTGTCTATCAGGAGCCTGACCATACCATCATCTGGGCGAACCGGGCGGCAGCAGAATCCATCGGAATGAAGCCCGAAGATTTAATAGGTAAAAAATGCTATGAACTATGGCACCAGAGGACCAGACCGTGTGACATCTGCCCGGTAGCTGAAGCTCGCGATAGCGGCCAGCCGTGCAAAAAAGAAATTGTTTCACCGGATGGCCGCTGGTGGGATATCAGCGGCTACCCGATGCTGGATGAGCAGGGCCGCATTATCGGTATGATTGAGGTTACCTCGGAGATAACCGCCCGCAAAAAAGCCGAAATGGCTCTGAAGGAAAGCGAGGTTAAGTACCGGACACTTTTTAAATCAGCCAACGATGCCATTTTCCTGATGGACAGGGATATTTTCATTGATTGCAACCCAAAGACATTAGAAATATTTGGCTGTCGGCGTGAGCAGATTGTAGGAAAACCTTCTTACTTATTCTCTCCAGAAAAGCAGCCTGATGGCCGGAACTCTAAAGAAAAAGCTTTGGAAAAAATTAACGCTGCTTTTGAAGGAATACCTCAATTCTTTGAATGGGTACATACGAGATTAGACGGAACCCCCTTCTATGCCGAGGTCAGTTTGAATTTGATCGAAATTGAGGGCAAAAAATACTTACAAGCCATAGTCAGGGACATAGACCAGAAAAAGAAAGCCGAACAGGCCTTGAAGGAAAGCGAAGCCAGGTCTAGAAGGCTGGCTGAAAACGCTCGGGACATTATTTACCGCTACACTTTTGTCCCCAAGCGTGGCTTTGAATACGTCAGCCCGGCAGCTACGCCCATAACCGGTTATACACCGGAGGAACACTATGCCGACCCAGACCTGGGGTTTAAAATCGTGCTGGAAGAAGACAGACCGCTGCTGGAAAAAGTGAGCACAGGAAAAGTGCCTGAACCAATTGTGCTCCGCTGGAGGAAAAAAGACGGCACCATTATCTGGACTGAACAGATTAACGTTCCTATTTATGATGAAACTGGTAACCTGGTGGCCATAGAAGGTATTGCTCGAGACATTACGGAAAGAAAACTGGCCGAAGAAGCATTAAAACAGTCGCTAAGAGAAAAGGAGATTCTAATCCGGGAAATTCATCACCGAGTGAAGAACAACATGCAGGTCATCTCCAGCATCCTGAACCTGCAATCCGCTCTGCTCGAAGATCCACGAGCCAGAGCCGCCCTTAAAGAATGCCAGTACCGGATTAAATCCATGGCCATGGTTCATGAAAGGCTTTACCGGTCAAAAGATTTGAGCCAGGTAGATTTTTCTGAATACCTGAACACTCTTGCCCGCAACATTTTCCTGGACCAGCAGGTTAAGCCCGACCAAGTTCAGCTCCACCTGGACATAGACCAGATAAACCTTGACATCAACAAGGCTGTTCCTTTGGGGCTTATCATTAACGAACTTATTACTAACGCTTTCAAGCATGCTTTTTTAGGCGGCAGAAAAGGTAATCTCTGGGTCAGGTTGAAGAGAACTGACGAAGGGAAGGTAGAGGTTACAGTAAAGGACGATGGCGTCGGTTTCCCCAAAGGCATAAACTGGAGGAAGGCAGAGTCACTGGGCCTGGTGATAATCAACACCCTGGTAGAACAGATTGACGGGAAAATTGAGCTCATTCCCGATGGCGGCACCGAATTCAAAATCACCTTTGAAAATTAAAAAAAGGGGATGGCAGGAAGCCATCCCCTTTTTAAGTTCTATTCAGTCGCATTATTTATCGGCATAGGCAAAAACTGTCAGGTACCCCAGTTTAATGACTCTCGATAACAACTCTCCAGAAGCTTTGTCCGGGCTGTCACCTGGCTGGTGATAGTCAGGATGCATGGCTGTCATGTAGTAAACAAATGGTTTCTTCACCGCAGCAAAAGAAGAGTGGTCAGAGCCACCGCTGCCCTCGCCCAGCTCTGGCTCACGAATAAACAGGTCCAGACCAACATATTTGTTCATTTCAGTCTGAAGCTCATAAAAGCCCGAGTCCTTGGTGGCGTTGACGGTGACAAAATAAGCTGGCCTGATCTGCTTGACCAGGTCTTCTACTCCCTTCACACCTAACATTCTGGAGTAGCGAGCGATGGTCTGCTTATCAAATGGACGGCTGATCATGTCGTAGTTGAGGTAGCCGATGGTTTTCTCGAGCGGGAAGGTCGGGTTCTGTACGTAGTAGCGGCTGCCCAGCAGGCCTTTTTCCTCTCCTGTCCAGAGGCAGAAAACGATGCTCCTCTTGGGTTTGACTGGGTTAAGGGCCATAGCTCTGGCAATAGCCATCACTCCAACCGAACCCGAACCATTGTCGTCTGAGCCGTTAAAAATATAGTCTTCCCACTTTCCTATATGGTCAAAGTGGGCACCGACGACAAAATACTCATCCTTAAGCTTCGGGTCAGAACCTTCGATGTAGCCGATAACATTCATGGTGCGGACGAGCTTGACATCAGCCGTAGAACTAATACTCACCCTGGTTCCAGGTAGGTCGCGAGAAGCGGGTTTGTAAGTTGATTCAATAGTTTGCTTAAGTTCGTCAATTGTCTTCCCGGTATTGCTCAGAATCAGGTTGGCCATTTCCCTGGTAATGTTCAGGGTCGGTACATTGCTCAAGCCCATCATCTGCATCATTGTATCGCGAGCTCCAGGAATGCTCATACGGCTCCGCTCTCTTTTAATTATCGGCCGTTCATCATTAGGTTGGCGGTTCTGTATGGCCGTCAGCATGTTGTAGATGTCGCTATCCTTTCCAGAATTCTGAACCACCAAAACCGCAGCCGGACCCTTCTTATAAATCTCATCAAGTTTATTAAACCTGCGGCCACGACCTCTCATCATAGCATACATCATCTGAAGATTAGCAGCCTGGGGGAAGTATTTTTCCTTGAGTTCTTTTTTCTGGTTAAAGGGCGACTTGGGGTCATCCTTGCCGGGAGCTTCACTCAGAACCAGCACGACTTTATCCTTGAGGTTAAGCCCCTTGAGCTCGTCCCAGCCAATAGATGGTTCCTTAATTCCATAGCCCACAAAAACCACCGGGCCGCTGATTTCTTCCTGCGAGGAAAGGGTGCTCATGAAATCAATTCCGCTTTCAAACTTGCGAGCTCTGGTGGTCGAGCCACTGGTTACTTCTACCTTCAAAGTTGTTTTAACGTTGGAAACTTCTTTGAGGGTAAATTCCTGAAAATAGCTGCGTTCCATGGTCATGGCCGGACGTGCGTCCTGCCTGGCCATAGCACGAGCGATGTTGATTTCGGCACGGGGCTTATCGCCTCCTGGCTTGATGCCCCACATTTTAAAAAGAGAAGCCACGTAATCTGCCGCTATGGCATAGCCGCGACTTCCGGTATCGCGACCTTCCATCCAGTCAGAAGCGATGTAGTTCAGCATGGACAGGACATCTTTGGGAGTGATGGATTCGAAACCAACCCTGTACTTTTCAGGCACCGGTTCTGTTTTGGAAACAAGATTCAGGGCTCTTTTCACTTCCTCTGGCTTCATCTGCTGCTGCGGCATCTGAGCCAGGGAGAAGGAAAAAGCCAGCAGAACTAGCACCAGCATTAAGACCGGAAACAAACGCTTTTTCATGAAAACCTCCGTTTAAACTTTATGTTTGATGGCCGGAATAGTAATTAAGCTGAAATACAAAAAAGAAATATGAGAGCCAGGATAAAAACTGATAAAAATTGAGGGCATAAACTGGACTAAAAAAAGAAAAGGCCAGCAACAGACTGAACCTTTTCTTTTCTCAGGCAAAAATAATTCAGACCTCATCATTAATTTCGACGATTATACTTCAATATTCTTCCACAAAAAATAAAAAAATGGGGAATGAGTATTGTGTCCCCCGTTTTCAGAGGTCAAAGCGGTAAGTGAATTTTATTAGGAAGATGTTGTCGCCGGGAGCAGTAAACAGGCTGCCCAGGTCGCGCCAGAGCGACAGCTGCCCCGGGTAGCTGAAGTCAGCCCTGTTCTGGGTCCAGACCAGGTACAGCAGCGAACCCGGCCGGTACTCCCACCTCAGCACCACCGTACCCCGCATCGACTTGTAGTTGAAGTCGGGGTTATTTATATAGAACGAAGCCGCCGGGCCGTCGCCATCCGGGTCCACCAGATAACTTCCATCTTCCTCGATAATGGTTGAATCACCCTCTCCAAACACCAAGAAATCATAAGCCCGCGGGCGGTTGAGCTGCTTGAAGCGGTCATACTTCCCCACAGCAATAAACGGCTGCAGGTAAGCCTGTAAGCTTAGCGTCGGGGTGAAAATCCAGTTTATCCTGATTTCGCTGGCCACGATTTTCTGGTCAAGATGAGCAAAAATGTAGCGCATCCCAAAGGTTTCAGTCATCAGCGGGTCGCTTACCTTCTTTACCCACTGAGTTTCGTTCCTGGATAGACCAATCATCGGCCCGACGGACAGGCTGAGATTAGTCCGCGGCTTCCAGCGCACAGCAAAATTAGCCATCCAGTCCCATGAATTGTTATGAATCCACTGATAATTAAAATTACCCTCCAGGACCACTGGCTTTCTTGAGTCGCTGGCCAGGCGCAGTTCATTTATAAATCCATAAGGCATGAGCACCAATGGTCCGCCGCGGGTCAAGCGGTTGTTCAAAGTTTCCGGCACAAACAGAAAGGTGTATTCAAAATTCCACCAGTTCGTTAACACACCCTGAAAGCTTCCACCGAGACAACTAAAAATATTATTTCCGCCAAAATCATACTGTCTTGAACCACCACCAATTAGGGCCCACTGCCGGAAAATCTTTCCTGGCTTCATCTGCTGATACCCGTAAAGTCCCATCAGGTCTATGACATCTGAGCCGGAACTCTGGAAGCCAACATCGTTGGGGTCAAAACCAGGAGACAGCGCTCCAGCGCTGAGCATTACCAGGTGATTACCTTGCTGTTTAGCTAACTTGAACTGTCCACCCCAGCCATTCAGACTGGTGGCTTCCGGGTTGAGGCTGAGGTGGGTGGCATCGGGCCTCTGGAAGTAATGCATGGATGACTGCTGTAACCGGTAGATATCTTCCTGGCTGCCATTTATAAAAGTTCCACCCAGCCAGCCGCCCACCACCCATGACCTTTTTTTATCTAAAAATGACCAGCCATCCAACGCCAGGCTAAAGGCATTTTTATTCAGAATGGCTGATAGCACTTCGTTGTTTAAATCCCTCATCACGGCCGTTGCCATAAAGCCCAGACCCTGCTGCCCATCATTAATATCTTTCTGTGCCCGCAGCACACCATAGTAAGTTAACGGTTCTACCTCATCCTGATAGCGGGTGATGAGGTCATCTACCGTGGCATATTCCCGGGCAGTGACGGCATTGATAAAACCGATGTTCCAGCCAGAACCAACTCTTCCGGTCAGTTTAAAAGCCCCGATTATAGAAGTGCGGCTGGGGAAATCCACATAACCCTCATGAGTTACATATCCTTGTGGTGCTCTTCCAATTCTCCGGCTGTAAAAAAACCTCGGGTTGGGCCAGTTGATGTTGGCATTTAAGTAAACTCCGCCGCGGCCGAAATTATTGAAGATAGAAGCTCCTTCAATGAAGAAAGGCCTTTTTTCCCGGTAATAAGTTTCATAAGCGGTGAGGTTAATAACAGCCGGGTCAACTTCAACCTGGCCAAAATCAGGGTTCACTGTTACATCAAGGTTAAGATTACTTTTCAGCCCCACCTTTAAATCAACTCCAGCGTTGCCCAAATACCTGTGGCCCGTCTGAAAGGGGTTGCCCGGTTCAGCCGGTTGAAACTGGGCTTGACCAACACTGTAGGGATAAACTTCTATGCGCCGCCCTGGGTCAATGTTTTCAATGCCTTCCAACCGGGCAAAGCGCGAGACAAAAGCGATATCATCCTTCGGTACCCAGGCATAATATGCTCTCTCCTGTTTGCGTTTTATGAGGCGCATGAAATTCACGCCCCAGGTGTATTTTTCTTTCTTCGGAAACCGCAGCTGGTTAAAAGGGATGCGCATCTCCAGGGTCCAGCCATCTTCTACCCGTGCTGTCTTGGCTTCCCAGATGCCATCCCAGCTGTCATCTTCATTGACATCATTGGACAGAACTTCATCCACGATGCAGCCTGCCGGGTTGACGCCAAAAGAATAACCGGACCGACGATCAAAATAGGGGTCAACAGAAAAAAAGAACCAGTCAGATTCAACAAAGGAATCTCGGCGGCCGAGGCGGCTGATAATTCCCTTAGGGTCTGAATCGTGGCAATAGGCTGCCACGTAAAGATTGCTGCTATCGTAAGCTACCCAGACTTCAGTTTTTTCACTGGCCGGAGCTCCGTCTACCGGGTCGCGCTGCAGAAAATCGTTGGCCGGCGGGTTATTCTTCCAGACTTCTTCTTCGAGCAGGCCATCCAGCTTTATTGGTTCGGTCAACTTTATGGCTTGAACCACCTTCTGCTCCTGAGCCTTTTTCAGGGCCTCTTTGTCGATATCGGCAGATTTGGGCAGCCTGTTTCCGGAGGCGGCCTGCAACCCTGACAGGCTCAGAGAAATTAACAGGATAAAGATCATTGCTGCGGTCGAGAAAAGCGTTTTCTTACTCATGTTCAATTCTATCCTTAAATTGGTTTATTTAATCCATGCCATCAGCCTCACTAGGCTTCACCCTTATAAACGAAAACCACGGCATAAAAGTTCACCGCGGGGAAAAAAGAACGGACACC
>JACIYK010000088.1 GCA_014359965.1 Candidatus Aminicenantota bacterium | reverse complement strand
CCTCCCGGTAACGTTCCACTAGCTCCCGGAACCATTGTGAGCTCTTTCTTCTCTGGGAAATTCAAATATTCTTTCCACTGCTGAAATCTTCCAGTTTTTTTCATGAATGACTGGTAACAAATTTTCCTCTTCGGCCAGGCGGGTAAGTATTTCCACCGTTCGACCAGTGGGTGGTAAATCCAGCCAGACGAGAACCTTCTCGACAATTTCCGTCCACCCCAGCCCGAATTCCAGAAACTTTTTTACAGCTAAAGATTTTTCAGCTAAAGAAAAAGCCCGCCAGCCATAGTTAGCAAAAAAAGCTTGCCAAAAAGCTTCCAGCCGGGTGACGGTCTTTTCTAGCTCAATTACAGGTATAAAAGAGAGCTCTAATTTTGCCGCTGCTTCCAGACGCCTGAAGCCTGTTACAGGTATATAATGTTTCCCTTCCCTCATTACTACCACAGGCTCAACTATTCCGGCTTCCCGTATGGAAAACAGGAGCCGGTCATCGACTGGTTTTAAAGTATACCTGAAACTTCTGTCCTGCAGGTTAATTTCTTTAAGGTCAACTTTTTTAAGTTTCATGCTTAAAATAATAAGTCAAGCAGCTGCAGGTGTAAACCTAAAATCGCTCCCTGTTGCTGTTCTTTGCATTTTCTGGTAATTTTGAAGCACTATGAAAGAGGAAGAATCCATCGTTAAACCAGATTTCCGAGGTCCGAAGATACCTGGAGGTTATCTTGTTTATTTGCCTTACCTGCCGTCTCAGGATATTTCTGGCTGGCTGAAAAATAGTTCAAAACAGACCATCGGTCTGCCCTCAGCCAAACTTTATTACCTCAAAGACCAGGCTGTGCTGGTTGGCAGTCTGGGGGCGCCGGCAGCTATTAGCTCACTGGAAAAAATCAGGCTAGCGGGACTAAAAAAAATAGTGCTACTAAGCTATTGCGGGTCTCTTTCTGAACCCCTGAAAATTGGCCAGGCTTTTGTGCCTCTCCAGGCAGCAAGCGATGAAGGTACTTCTCGCCATTATTTGAGCTCAAAAAGTACTGTGATTGCTCCACCCGGCCGTTTAACAGCCAGACTTATCCGTTATTTAAAACAAAATTCGTTGCCTTTTAAGACTGGAGCTATTGTTTCCACCGACGCACCTTACCGCGAGACACCAACCTGGATGAGAAAAATGCAGAAAAAGGGCCTGGTGGCAGTGGACATGGAAGCCTCGGCTGTTTTTGCTTTTGGTCACTTTTATAAAATTGCCATGGCGGCTCTTTTTCTGGTTAGCGATGAACTTTTCAGCGGCCGCTGGCAAAACGGCCTCCGAAGCCAGGAGCTGGAGCAGGCCACGCTGAAATATTTCAAGCCCTTATTGGATAAACCATTTCTCTGATTTTCCTGCAGGAGGAAATCATGAAACCAAAAGTTCTTCTCACTCACCCGCTGCTAAAAGAAGCCATGGATTACCTGGCCACTCAGGTTGACTTGGAACTGGCCACCGAAAATATGCTTCTACCAAAAGAAGAACTCGTGGCCAGAATAACTGATAAAGATGGCCTTCTCTGCTTCTTGACCGATCCAGTAGACCGGGAAGTAATTGACGCGGCCCCCAGCTTGAAGATTATCTCCAACTGTGCGGTGGGTGTGAATAACATTGATGTAGCCTATGCCAGGAGCAAAGGCATTCTGGTCACCAACACACCCGAGGTACTGACCGAAGCCACTGCGGACCTGACCATGGCTTTAATCCTGGCTGTCACCAGACGAATTGTGGAAGCAGATGAATTCTGCCGTCAGAAGCTTTTCCGCGGCTGGAAAATTGACCTTTTTCTGGGCCAGGAGCTGGGGGGAAAGACTCTGGGCCTGATCGGCTTTGGCCGAATCGGCCGGGCGGTAGCCAGAAGGGCCAGAGCCTTTGGTCTTAACCTCATCTACTACGACCCAAACCGCCTATCCCTGGAAGAAGAAAAACAAATTCAGGCCAGCTACCGGGAGCTGGACGAACTCCTGGCTGAAGCGGACATCATTTCCATTCACGCTCCCCTCAACCATCAGACCTATCATCTCATCTCTGCGGAAAAATTCCGGCTGATGAAAAATACAGCCGTGTTAATAAACGTAGCCCGGGGTCCAATAGTGGAGGAGAAAGCTCTGGTCGAGGCTCTGGAAAACGGACGGATTTGGGCTGCTGGGCTTGATGTCTACGAGCATGAACCGGAGATTGACCTGCGTCTTCTAAAATTAAAAAACGTGGTTCTGTTACCACATATCGGTAGTGCCACCTATGAAACAAGAAAAAAAATGTGTTTCCTGGCTGTAGAAAACCTGCTGCGTGGCTTGAGGGGTGAAAAACCGCTTAGTTTAGTGGAATAATCAGGTCTTTTTTTTCTGGCTGATGGCCAAGTTAAGGCTTCCGGTGCGATATCCATCAAGGTCCAGGGTCACGAATTTCCAACCCAGCCGGTGTAACCGCCGCGAAATATGATTTTTCAAGGTCCCAGCGGTAAATTTTTTAAATTCTTCAGGTAATATTTCAACCCTGGCCATCTCTCCATGGTCTCTGACTCTGACCTGGCTAAATCCTGCTTTAAGGAGTAATTTTTCAGCCTCAGCTATTCTGCTTAACCTGTCCAGATCAATCCTCTGGTAATACGGAATTCTCGAAGCCAGGCAGGCTCTCGACGGTAAATTCCAGTTTCGCAATCCCAGAAACTTGGCCAACCTTCTTATGTCATTTTTTCTGAACCCGGCTTCATGAAGAGGCGAACGAATACCCAGCTGAGCAAGGGCTTTTTTCCCCGGCCGGTAATCAAGGTCATCATCCAGGTTTGAACCTTCCATCACCTGGGCCAGGCCATATTCTCTGGCCAGATCTTTAAGCCTAGAAAACATAGCCATTTTGCAGTAATAACAGCGCTCAGGCTCATTTTTTTTAAATTCTTCGGTTCTCCAGTATTCAGAAGGAAATTTTTCGTATTTTACTCTCAGTCGGCGGCAAAGCCTTTCTGCATCTTTAATCTCTTCGCTCGGGAAAATGGGACCGGTGAAAATAACTGCCCTCAGCTTATCATCCAGGACCTCTTTAGCTACTGCCAGTAACAAACTGCTATCCACTCCCCCGGAAACTGCCACCAGTCCGCTGCCCATTGCTTCCAGTATTTTCTGAAGTTTCCTGTACTTACTTTCCAGAGCTGGTGACAGTGTTTGGGTTTTCGTGGTTCTATTTTTTCCTGAAGTCTTCATTAAAGATTTCCCTTTGCTCCAGACTATCGCTCTTCAGCCATCTTCAGGACTTCTTGAACCAGGATTTCAATAATTTCTTTTTCTGAGACCTTCTGCAAAATTTTCCCTTTTTTAAACAGAACTCCAGCCCTGCGGCCACAGGCCACCCCCACATCAGCTTCTCTGGCTTCACCGGGGCCATTTACTGGACAACCCATTATGGCCACCGTTAGGTTTGCTCTGACTGAAGCCAGCCTTCTTTCTACCTCACTGGTTATTTTCCTCAGGTCAACTTCTGTTCTGCCACACCCCGGGCAGGAAATAAAATTTATCCCAGGCACTGAAAAGCCCAGGCTCCTTAAAATTTCATAAGCCACTTCTACTTCTTTCTCTGGTGGAGTAGTCAGAGATACTCTGATGGTATCCGCCAGTCCTTCCTGAATTAAAAGCGCTAAGCCGGCCGCTGATTTAACACTTCCTTTAAGCAACGGGCCAGCTTCGGTTATGCCAGCATGAAAGGGATAATCAACTTTTTCTGCCAGCAGCCGATATGCGGCCAGTGTTCTTTGAATATCCGAGGCTTTAATGGAAATTTTTATCTCACAAAAATTCAACTCTTCTAGCAGCTCCACCTGCCGCAGAGCACTCTCTACCAGAGCTTCGGCTGAAACTTGACCGTATTTTTTAAGCAAATCTTTTTCCAGAGAACCGGAGTTTACTCCTACCCTGATGGGTACATTTTTTTCTCGGGCGGCTTTCACTACTTCCCTAAGGCGAGACCTTGAGCCAAACGTCCCAGGGTTAATTCGCAGACCATCAGCCCCAGCTTTTAAAGCTAACAGAGCTAGGTTCGGGTCAAAATGAATATCAGCAATTAGGGGAATTTTTATCTTTTTCTTGATTTCGCTGATAGCCAGCGCATCTTCTTTTCCTGGCACAGCTACCCGGATAATCTGGCAGCCAGCTTTTTCCAGCCTTTTTATCTGGTTGACTGTAGACTTAACGTCAGCTGTCCTGGTTTTAGTCATGGATTGAACGACTATTGGCGCACCACCACCGATGGTCACATTCCCTACTCTTACAGGCCTGGTCTGCCGACGTGGAAATGGACTGTATTCCTGTTTCATCTGAACTCACTAAAACGGAATGAGACTTTTCCATCCACTCGGTAGCCTTTTGACGATGTCGTTTAAAATGACGAAAACAATGATGAAAACAAAAATGACAAAACCAATCTGCATCCAGATTTCTCGCATCTTCGGGCTGAGGTCTCTTCTGATTATACCTTCAATCATCAATACAAAAATCTGTCCACCATCAAAAACAGGAATAGGCATAAGGTTCAGTATACCGAGCTGCAAACTGATAATGGCTATCCAGCTGAGCATGGCCATAAAACCCATTTTCATGGCCGCATATGAAAAGCTGGCTATTTCCAGCGGACCACCCAGCTGACGGGTAGAAGCCTGACCGGTAAGCAGGTCTTTTAGAAAATTAATCACCAGAAACGTGTTGCGAGTGTTTTCCTTCAGACTTTGTTTGATGGCCCCCAGAACAGAATATTTTCTGGTAATAGATTTCGGGCCCTGCAGGATGCCTATTTTGCCGACATTCCCTTCTTTCCTGGGCACCACCGTCAGTTCCAGACTCTGCCCCTGCCTTTCTATTGTTAAAACCAGCGGTTCTTCAGGATGGCTTTCAATGGTTTTGACGAAATTATAGAAAAAAACAGGCTGGCCGTTGACCGCCAGAATAACATCTCCTGGTTTAAGGCCAGCCTTTTCTGCTGGCGAGCCAGGGTTAACCATCATCACCTGGGTCAGTATTTTTGCCCGAAAGCCAGCATAACCCATTTCATACCTGGTAACTTTTTCCGTTTTTAATGGAATCTGAAGAAGTTCTTCTCCTCTCTTTATTTCTACAGTCAACAATTTTTCTGGCTTTGAGCCTACAGCAATTTCCACATCATTCCAGGTTTTTACGGCCCGATTGTTAATTTTTAAAATCTGGTCCTCAACCTGAAGGCCAGCTTTCTCTGCCGGGGAGCCTGGGTCAATCCAGCCAATTACCGGGGGCTGTTCCAGGTACTCAGGCACGGTAACTCCAGACATGTTAATAATGGCCATCAAGACAATGGCCAGAAGAATGTTCATCAGCGACCCCATAACCAGGATTAAAAACCTCTCCCAGCGGGTTTTGGCCATGAAATCATCAGGAGTAATAGGCCGGTCTCTGTCAAACATACCTTCGCCTAGAAGCTTCACGTACCCGCCCAGAGGTAACAAACTTACCCGGTAATCTGTTTCCCCTTTTTTTATGCCAAAAAGCCTTTTTCCGTAGCCAAAGGAAAAAACTTCCACCCTAACACCAACCAGCTTGGCCATGAAAAAATGGCCAAACTCGTGTACAAACACCAGAACTCCAAAGACAATCAAAAAGGCAACTATCGTTCCAATAATAGTCATTTACTTTTTACCTTCCCTTTTAAAAATTCTCGGGCTAATTTTCTGGTTTCCTGGTCAATGTCCAGGACTTCATCCAGAGAATTTATGTCTCTTGGACTGTGCTGCATAAGGCAATATTCTACCACTTCATAAATCTGCCTGAAGTTAATATTATCCTCCAGAAAGGCTTCCACCGCCACTTCATTGGCCGCGTTAAGCACCACAGGTAAACTCCCGCCCACTTCCAGAGCCCGCCTGGCTAAAGCCAGGAGTGGAAACCTCGATTCTTCTACTTTTAGAAATTCAAGGTTTTTAACTTCACTCAGGTCCAGAGAATTTCCTGTCGTCTCCCATCTTTCCGGGTAGCTCAGAGCATATTGAATAGGAATCTTCATATCCGTCTGGCTCAACTGGGCCAAACAAGAACCATCCCTAAACTCTACCAGGGCATGCACTATGCTCTGGGGATGGATCAGCACATCAAGCTGTTCTGGCCGGAGGTCAAACAGAAACCTGGCTTCTATCAGTTCCAGCCCTTTGTTCATCAGCGTCGCTGAATCAATAGAAACCTTTTTACCCATCTTCCAGCGCGGATGAGCTAGAGCTTCTGATTGACTTTTGTTAGCCAGGTCTTCAAGTGGCACCCGCAGAAAAGGACCTCCGGAAGCTGTGAGATAAACTTTTCTGACAGATTTCAGAGGACGCCCGTCAAGGCACTGAAAAATTCCCGAATGTTCACTGTCTATAGGAATGATTTTGGCATGTGTTCTGGCGGCTATTTTTTTTATAAAAGGGCCAGCTACTACCATGGATTCTTTGTTAGCCAGAGCCACATCAACTCCTAGTTCCAGCGCTTTCAAAGTTGGTTTTAAGCCAGCCACCCCGGTTATGGCAGAAACCACCAGGTCAATTTCTGGAAAACAGACAACTTCTTCCAGCCCCTTTTCTCCAGCATAAACCTTAAGGCTGGTTTTTTTTACTTCCTGCCTGAGCTGGCGAGCATCCTCTTCGGCTCTAACAGCTACAGCTCGCGGGTGGAATTCTTCAATCTGCTGCCTCAGCAGATTTAAATTACAGCCAGCTACCAGAACCTCCACCTTGAGTTTATCCGGAAAGCGCCGGACCACCTCCAGAGTATTCTGGCCTATAGAACCAGTGCTTCCCAGGATCGCAATTTTTTTCATTTTCTTTCTTCAGAAATCAAAACATTATCATTTTATCAGCAAAAGCCTCATCAAATAATAAAAAACCGGAGCCGCCAGGGTAAAGCTGTCAATCCGGTCCAGTATGCCACCATGCCCGGGAATTAAATTAGAAGAATCTTTAACCCCAGCTGCTCGTTTAAAAAGCGATTCCAGCGGGTCGGCTACCTGAGCAGCAGCGTGAACCACTGCACTTAAAGCCATGACCTCCAGCGCGGGAAATTCTGATAAAAGAACGCTTCTGGCCAGCAGCCCACCCAGAGCGGCCCAGACTAGGCCCCCTATTGCCCCTTCCCAGGTCTTGTTCGGGCTGGCAATAGGGGTCATCTTGTGCTTTCCAATGGCTTTACCAATGAGAAAAGCACCTGTGTCTCCAAGAAAAATTACCGTAAACAGAAGGTAAAGCCAGAGGACGCCAAAATCTCGCCTTATCCAATAAAGAAAATTCATGGTCAGGCCGACATAGACCACACCAGCCACCGTCAGGCTAAAGTTTCCAGGAAAAAGAGCCAGTTTTTCCAGACTATTGGTATCAACCACATAATAAACGAAGGTGACAATGGTAATCAGAGTAAAAGCCAGAAGCAGGGGAAAACTGGCAAAATAAAAGGAAGCACCAACAAGAAGAGCAGATAAACAGCCAAGAAGTTTTTGCGGATAAAACTTGCGGCGCTGGCTCAACTGGTAAAATTCTATCACCCCACCCAGGATAACCAGCTGTAAGACCAGAAAAAACACCCAGATCGGAGCAAACTGAATGATACAAAAAAGTGCACTGATAAGAATAAAGGCTGTTCTAGTTCTCTTCCATAATTCCATTTTAGTATTTACCTATCATTTTTACCTTCACCTAGGCCACCAAAACGTCTTTCTCTTTTCTGGTATTCTATGATAGCTTCAAAAAGATGTATCCGCCGAAAATCAGGCCAAAGGATTGGAGTAATGTATAGTTCAGTATAAGCAATCTGCCAGAGCAAAAAATTAGAAAGACGCATTTCTCCACTGGTCCGGACCATCAGATCGGGGTCAGGAATTCCGGCAGTATCAAGATAACGGGAAAACATCTGTTCGTTCACCTCATCAGGTTTACTTTTTCGTTTAAGAACTTTTTTTATAGCTTCAAGTATTTCCTGCCGTCCACCATAATTAAGAGCTAAAATAAGAGTCATGCGCTGGTTATTTCTGGTTTGCCTCTCTACTGAATTCAGCTCTCTCCTCACCGGGTACGGTATGCCTTTCTTATCGCCGATGACTTTAAGTTTGAGGTCGTTTTGCAACAATACCTGCTTTTGCTCCATTAAATAATCATATAAAAGTTTCCACAGGGTGTTAACCTCTTCTTTAGGCCTTTTCCAGTTTTCTCTGGAAAAAGCATAAAGCGTAAGGTACTTAATACCCAATCGAGCAGAGGCCTCTACCACTTCTTTAACTGATTCCGTCCCGGCTTTATGTCCTTCGGTGCGAGAGAGGTTCCTCTGGTGAGCCCACCGCCCATTTCCGTCCATTATAATGGCCACATGAACTGGTAGCCTGGAAAAATCAATCTGTTGCACGAGCTTTTCTTCCGGACTGCCCGGTTTTATGTAGCCTTCAAGGGTATCAAACATGAAAAACATTATAAGTAGGCCCGGCCAAATTGTCAAAACCTGCATAGATGATGGACAGAGCTTGACTCTTCTGGTATTTTAGAAAAGAGGTGTGTTATGTGTCTGGCCGTTCCTGGTAAGGTAATAAGTATTGAAGGTGATGGCACAGGAAAAATTGATTACCTGGGAAGCACGGTTCTTGCCAACCTAACGCTGCTCCCTGAGGTAAAAATCGGAGACTGGGTGATAGTTCATGCCGGCTTTGCTATCTCCCGCCTAGACCAAAAAGAAGCAAAAAAAACTCTTAAACTCTTTAAAGAACTGGAAAAAATTTCCTCTGTTGAATAACCATGCCTGTGCAGAAATCCCTTCCCTCTTTCGAGTTGTGGCGTTCCAGTAAAATCATCCGCGAGCTGCTTTCCTCCCTAAAAAAAGAAGCCCGGACGAACAAATCACCGTTGAGAATCATGGAGGTCTGTGGCACACACACCATGACCCTTCACCGTTTCGGGCTCAGACCCCTCCTCCGGGAAGCAGGCATAGAAATGATTTCCGGACCCGGCTGCCCGGTCTGCATTACTCCAGATTACTTCCACGAAGCCATGATTGGCCTGATTACAGAACAGAAAGACCTGATTCTCTGCACCTTCGGCGATATGACCAGGGTGCCAACCAGGAAAGGCTCATTGCAGACAGTAGTACCCCATCGAGCTTCCAGTTTAAAAATCGTTTATTCTCCAGAGGAAGCCTTGACCTACGCCCGGAATAATCCAGACAAGCAGATAATTTTCTTTGGCGCAGGTTTTGAAACCACCATTCCTTCTATTGCTTATACGGTTAAAAAAGCCAGGCAAGAAGGTTTGAAAAATTATTCTATTTTTTCCGCTCTCTGGTTAATTCCACCAGCCCTGGAAGCTATCATCAGTTCAGGCAAAATTCTCCTTGATGGTTTTATCTATCCCGGGCATGTGAGCGCCATAATCGGCACCAGACCTTACCGCTTTGTGGCGGAAAAATACGGGCTTCCTGGAGCAGTGGCCGGGTTCGAGCCAGCTGACATCCTCCTGGCTCTTCTCTCCATTGTCAGGCAAATAAAAAACGGCCAGCCTAAAGTAGCCAATGAATACAAAAGAGCGGTGAGCGATGAAGGCAACCCTCAAGCCCAGATGGTTATGAAAGAAATCCTGAAAGAATACAACGCTGACTGGCGGGGCCTGGGTGTTATCCCGCACAGCGGGCTGAAGTTAAAAGATGAATAC
>JACIYK010000087.1 GCA_014359965.1 Candidatus Aminicenantota bacterium | reverse complement strand
GTGGCGGCAATGGCGGCACATTCCAGAATCTTGCCCAGGTGGAAAGCCAGACCGGGGTCGTAGCCTCGAGCAATGGGCAGAGCAGCAAAAATTGCTGGGTCATAAGATCGGCCGGCTATAATCACCTGACAGCCTTCCTGGAGCAATTTAATGAACGGTTCAACACCCATCTGAGCTACGATATTTTCCGTCTGTTCCACTATTTCTGGGGTTAGCTCTGGCACGAAAGGAAGAGGCTTTATGTCTCCTTTCTCTAAAGCTTTCTTGACTGTTTGTTTCTCTACATCCGCCCAGGCAATGCCCAGTTTAAAATGCAACTTCTCTTCCCGAGCAATTTCTTTAACTATGTCCAGGCACCACTCCAGATGAGGTCTGGCTCCCGAGCCACCAGCCGTGCCAATGATGACCGGGATGTTTTTCTCCACCCCAGCCTTTATCATCAGTCGCAAATCTCTCTTGACCGCTGTCCGGTTAGTAAAGGATTTGCCAGCGCCAAGGTAATAAGGGCCTGGGTCCGTTGAACCAGCATCAGCCGCTATTAAATCAGGTTTACGACTGAGCCCCCGACGGAATGAACTTTCAGGAAAACCATAGCCCAGGATAGCTGTAGTAGAAAGGATTTTAAAGGCTGGGAGTTTTTTTCTATTTTCATTTTTACTTTTATTTTCATATTTTTCGTTTTTTTTCATTTACTACTTCCCCCGTATTTCATTTTAAGCACCTGGATAATTCTTTCCATTTCATTATTCACAATCATGAAACCTTCGTCAAAACCCATGCCGGGTTTGGCCAGCATTCGGTCTGGCCTGGTGGCCATGGCCACGTGCACACAGGCTTGGGCCGAAACATCTGTTTCGTTGCAGGTACCACCCTGGTAAGCCTCAATGCCGTGGCTCTTGCAGTAAAGGTTTGCTTCCGCCACATTCTGAATCCCGCCCAGGTCTGGTGTTTTTATCTGAATCATATGGCAGGCTCGGGCATCTGTAAATTCTTTGATGTCTTCCAGCGAGTTGCAATGTTCATCTGCCACCACTTTAACTCGAGACCCCATAGACTCCAGCTTTCTGGTGATGCGAAGCAGCGCTTCCAGCTGCCGGTATTTTTCTTCCATGTCCACGGGCCCTTCCAGGTAAAGGTTAAAACCGTCGGCTTCCTTTTCCAGCGAAGCCAGGTAATCTGCCACGCGGTCCAGGTTTCCTTCAAAAATCAGCCCTATGGTGCCGTAGACGTCAATATGAATATCCGGCCGATAATCTTCTCTGGTTCTCAGTTTGATTATCCTGGCCACTAACCAACGGATGTATTCCCTCAACTTTTCACCGTCGCGTCCAAGCTTTTCCTCCACGTTATTGATCAGAGCATGGGGCAGGGCATCAACCTGTTTGAGAATCATCTTGTCGGCATTGGTATAACGGTCATCACCCGACTGGCCGAAGATTTTTATTCTTTCCGGAACAATCGGCAGGTTGTATTCCTCGCAAATAACTTCAGCCTTGAGTTTTTTCTCCGCCTTGGCCCGTGCATCAAGCAGAGCCTGGGATAAACCGTACCTGATAGCCGTATGAAGCCTCTGGCCTTCAAATTCTATTTTTTCAAACCGGTCAACCATCTGACGAAAAGAAGTTATCTCCAGGCCTTCCAGAAGCGGTTGAAGATGCTGGCGCATAAAAGGCAAATAATGTTCCGCCAGAAAAAGCGGGTCGCGACCACCGACTCCTGAATACTGCACGGCCGCGCAATCACCCATCGCTAACTGACCATCTTCCAGCTCCAGCACCATGGAAATGCTCTCTCCGGCGATGCGGATTCTTTCAAAACCCCTGGTGAGCGGCTGGCCTTCGTAGACAAAGCCATCGGCCTTAGCCCCTTTTTTAATGGCTTTCTGGTCATCAAAGAAGAAAGCTGATTTTCCTGGAACAAACAGAGCTCTTTTTATTTTCATCTGGGCCTCCCTACTAATTTTCCTTTACTGATGGCGTAAATATCGTCGGTCACCATTTCAAAACTAATGGCCCGGCCTTCGGCCTGGGCTCTTTCCTGTAGTCTCTGGCGATGGTAAGCCATGATTTCTTCCGAAAGCGGCAGGTTCCCTTTGTTGAAAATTCTGATGAACCCTTCGTTATCCCTCATGGGGATAATCTTGCCATGATTGTAAAGAGAAGGAGCAAAGGGAATGTCCAGCACACCGGCTTCAAAAGCAGCCACGGTCCCGGCCGCCACATCACCGTGACCTAGTTCGTAAACTTTATTCATCAGACAACGGACCTCGGCCTTGATCAGGTCCACCTCAGTTTTCAGGTCTTCGGGCTTAAGGATCACCTGGTCTTCAACCATGCTGATGGCCTGCCTGGTAGCACGCAGTCCTTGAGCGTTGGCTTCTTTGGTCGGGATACCCATGGCTTCATGAGGGGACTTGACGATGACTTTTTCTGCCCCAGAAAGTCTGGCCACTATTGCGCCCAGGGCTATGACAGAAAAAGCTTTAGCTTCATCTTCCGGGAAACCACCCATCCACTGATGGAAAACAGTGGTCAGTTCAATGTCATCGTAACCTTCCTGACGAAAATATTCTTCAGCCAGTTCCCGAAGGGCAGAAATGGCGGCCACATCCTGGATGATGTTGCCGCCCTGCCCGTATCCTAAAGTAATTGATTTTACCCCCTGCTTTATTGCCAGGAGCCCCTCTATGATTCCCACTGCGATAGAGATACACGGCGGCACCAAAGTGCCAGTAAGAGGTCCGAATGGCTCACGGTTAATTCTCACTCCATTTTCTTCATAAATGCCTACCAGGCGGTCAACGTACTGCCAATCCCGGAGAGACTTTTCTACCGGGACACGCTTGGCATAAGGTATGTTGTAAGAAATTCCACCACCTTCAAAACTGGTAAAGCCAGCAGCCAGAGTAATCTCCGCCAGAAGTCTGGCATCCGGTGTGCCATGTCTGACCTGAACTGGCCGGCTGACACTTTCTACCACCCGGCGGCAACCTTCAACTCCATAATTAACAGCAGGAAAACCATTGAGCATGGAAGTCCCGGCCTGTTTAGATTTCTCAATGCCCTTTTCCGCTTCCTCATACCTGTTCTGACGGGTATAGGCATCGATAGTGGTGGGCAAGAGGTCTGCTTCTCCCTCAGTTTCCAGATAACGGAGTAACTTGATGTGATCATCAATCAGGGCCACGCCAGCTCTTGGCTGAAGAAGGGTTTTTCTGCTCTTTTGAGCCTTGAGCATGGCCAGCGAAAACCTCTTCTCTTCCGGAAGAGTGCGATGATATCTAATTCCTTCCTCAATTGACACCTTCTGACCCGTAGGCCAGGTTTTCAGTACTTCTTTCCTGATTTCCAGAAATTCTTTCTGGTCTATCTTTTCGTTCTTAATCATTCTCCTAACCTCTCATGATATTTTTTCTACTGAAGCCAGGGCTGCAGCCGTGGCTTCGGCTGGATATTTTTCCACCAGATTCCCAAGCAGGGGAAAAAGGTAATCCCGGTCGCGAAAAATTTCAGGATTCTCTGGCAGAAGTTTTCTTTCCTCTCCATAAAACTTGAGTTTTTCCAGCGGACACAGTATCACCTCTGGAGAATTCTCTCGCGAGAGATACCCGCCACTTCCGATGATGGCTTTTATTCGCCTGAGGTCTTTTCCAGTCTGCACATAAACCTTACCCTGGGGGGTAAAAGTTTCCTTCCAGCCTCCGATATGCCGGAGGGCTGAAAAATAAACACAGGCTTCAGCCAGCAAACGGTCAAAGAGGATTTCTTCTTCTGTTTGCGGAAGGCATTCGGTATTTTCAGCTATTTTAGCCACAAAGCTTTCCAGCCTGGTCATCTGGAGACCAAGCCCTCTGAGTCTTTCTTCAAGATAATCTCTCGCTGTATCAAATAATGAATGAGCCGAGACCCTTAGCCCCAGATCTCCCTCCACTGTCCTTTTTACTTTCGGTTCACGCAGACCTTTAAGGATTACCGTATCTGTTTCAAGGTAAGACTCAGTGTTGGAATAAAAATCAGTGGTTGCTCCACCAATGTCCACCGCCGCTACATCAGACCAGGCAGGATGATAAACCGGGATAGCGGAAATCAAGTCAAAAACAGCCAGCGGAGTAGGTTTCGGCTGTGTACCAAAAATTTCCACAATCCGAGATAAGCCGCGGCCGCTAACAATGCGTTTGAGGAAAATTTCCCGAATCTTTTCCCTGGTAGGTTCAATGTTAACCTGGCCTATCTCGGGCATCAGGTTTTCTGTGACGATGACTTCTTTTTCTCTGAGAATTTCCGCTACTTCGTCGGCCACAGCCCGGTTTCCGGCATAAACTATCGGACAGGCCATTTCTGCCTCCCGGAGTTTAAGAGCATTTTCCAGGATGTACTTGCTGTTTCCCCCGTCTGTGCCGCCGCTGAAGAGAACGATGTCCGGTTGCTGTTTTTCCAGCTCTTTAACATCACTTCTGGTCAGCGAAAAGGAAAAACTCTGAATTACTTTGCCACCTGCAGACATGGCTGCCAGTTTGGCCAGGTGAAGAGTTAAATCCGGCACGAGTCCGATGGCTGAAATCCTCAGCCCACCTTTAGCTGAAGAAGAAAAGAAAATCTCAGCCGAACCTCTCAGCCGGGCTAAAGGGGTTGATTTGTCCTGCCCCAGAAGCCCGGAAAGCACCTTAGAAAATCCCTGGACCAGGTCAAACTGAGTGGTGGGCTCCAACATCTTTTTTTCTAACTTCAAGGTTGAATTTTCCAGAACAAAGCTTGCCCCTTTAGTCCAGGTAGAACCTATATCTATGCTGATTATCCTTTTCATATCTACCACTCGTTCAGTTTGCGGCTGAATGCTTCTTGGGACTAGCGTCTGGCTGCTTTTCTTCTGCTGCAGCCTCCTGGCCGAATTTTTCCTTGATATCCTGTCTGAGCAGCTCGGCAACTTTTTTTAGGTCAACATCTGGAGGAAAAACACGATCGAATCCCATTTTTTTAAATTTTTCTTCCACCACAGAAAATGGTTTCTTGCCCACTACTAAATTGCCACCAACGTAAAGAATGATTTGGTCTAGCCCCTTCTCAATACACAGGTCCCGGAATCCCTGGCAATCAATCTCTCCGTGCCCGTAGAGCGAAGAAACCAGAATGGCCTTAGCATTGGTTTCAATAGCGGCGTTGACAAATTCCTGCTGGGAAACCATAACACCAAGGTTGACCACATGAAAACCTTCAGAGCTAAAAACCAACTCCAGAATTTTATTACCGACGGAGTGGCAATCTGAACCTATCACACCAAGAATGATAGTGTCTTTTTTCATATCTGTTCTCCCGATTTACAGTTCATAAATTACCCAGAGTCTTTCTCAAGAATTCAGGAACAGTTCACTCTGGCTCTTAAGGATTCAGCAGTTGGCTTATCCTTTCTTCAACGTAGAGTAGAGAACCGCGCTCAATCTGGTAATCAAAAACAATAACTTTCCCGCCCCTCTGGGTGAAATTCTGGACGGCAGCCAGGTTTTCCTTTTTCCTCTGCAGTTGATAACCTGGAGGGATAAAGACCACGTCAACTTTTTCCAGAAAACTAGGAAGCTTATCCTCATCTTTCAGGAAAAGGCAGGGAATCTGCCCAGTGGCCAGACCCATGTTTTTAACCCTGGCTACTACCCTAGCCAAAAAATTTGGGCTTTCACAGATTACACCCAATCTCTGAACAGGACTCAGACTGGCCATCTCAATGATAGTTTCCTGACTAGGGGAAACGGCTACCTGAATCAGACGGTCCTTGAGGCCAGAGATTTTGCCCAGCAGTTCACTATAGTGAGTGCTGGTAGTCAAGATTAAATCAAATGGTTCCAGCCTTTTTTCTGCCTGGGGGTCAGAGACAATTTCATCCAGCAGGATTTTGGCACCCCGGACATGTTTAAGGATGGTGAGCTGCCTCTCAAATATAGTCAGACTTTCCGGATTACAATCAATGATGGCTACGTTAAAATTTTCTAGTTTTTCTTCCCTCTGAATTAAAGCCAATTCTATAAAGGTTCTTATTTCCTGATATGAAAAGTTCAGCCTGCGCAGTTCTTCAACCAGATTATCAATCAATTTCATGGCTCTTTCTTTACGGCCCTCGGGGATTATGTCCTGCCTGGAAGAAACAAAAGTTCCCCTTCCCTGAGTTGTCTCTAACAGCCCATCCTTGACCATGAGCTCATAGGCTTTTTTAACCGTTCCCCTGGCTATCTTAAGCTGATTAGCCAGCTCTCTTTCTGTGGGCAGTTTATCCCCGGGCTTGAGTATTCCATCATGAATGAGAGAAGTAATCTGTTTAATAATCTGCCTGTAGGACGGAACCGGGCTCTTCTTTTCAATGTTAATCTTGATGTCCATTATTTACCTCTTTTAATGGTTTATTCATTAGTGAGCCATATTATACCAAATTAGACCATAACGCAAGCGATTTTTAATTTTTTTTTCAAAAAATTTTTTTTTAATTTTTCAGGGAATAAGCGGGTTTCTTTTTCGTCAAAAAATATGTGTAGAAATAGAATCTGACTCAGAAAGGCTTTCCGCCAGGAAGTTTTCCAGAAAGGCCAGGACACTCGGCCAGAAAATTTTTATCCGCTGAAAAGTTTGATTTGAATTTAAAAAGAAGGGTAAAATGAAGTTGATGATTATTTCTCAACTAAAAAATATAATCCGCCAGCACTGGTTAGGTTTTTTAGCCTTTCTGGTGGCTTTCTGGCTGTTATTTCCTTTCCTGAAAATTGATCAATCCGATTATGCCCAGGCTAAAATATTGGTTTATCGGCTCTTTTTTGGCCTCATGATTTTAATTATTATGCTTGGAAAAATGGGCTTTGATGTATTTTTCCCTCAGGGAATAGCCGAAAAGGTCTCCAACCTTAAATCCATTCTTTTTATAATTTTTGGCATTCTAATCCTGGCTTTTGCTATTTTTATTATCGTGCAGGCAGGCTCGCTTTTTCTCAGCAGCTATCCTCAGACGACGGACATAAGCCAATAGAACTCCCTCGTCAGAAACTCCTTCTGCGGGTGAATAATTTCCTCCCAGTCATTACCCTTTAAAATAAAATTAACGAAATGGGGGAAAGACCAGATGACTATTTGGCTGGTTAAAAAGAAAAATTATGACCTCTGGCTAATTTAATATCGATGTTTCAATTTGACATTCATCCTCGAGAATTAAAACCAGATAATACAGCAAAAACAGGAATAAGTTTAGCGTGGTTTTCGTTTCTTCAACATGCTTTATCCGTTAAAATGACAGAAAAAGATTTTCAAAAAAATCTCTAGGAATTTTGTCCTATGACCTGGAAAATTAGCTGGCTGTTGTTTTTCTCTGAAAAATCTCTTTATTTTTCGCTATTAGATAAAAAGCTATCATTAGATAGAGAATGGTTTGAATCCCGGCTGTCACCATGTTTAACACAAATAATTGATTAACAAAATTTATCATAAAATGGAAAAGAATGGCCGCCAGAGTACTTCTCTTGTTTTTAAAAAACAGATAAGTCAGGATGATAGATTTGGGAAAAAGTTCTATGAAAAAAAGGACCACCAGCAGCGGATGGGAATATCGGGCCTGAAGTATGTAGCCCCTCATCAGGAAAAGAGGCAGATGCCAGAAAGCCCAGACCAACCCCACCAGCAGGCTGGCTTTTAACCCGGAAAGATGGTGACACAGTTTATCCAGCCAGTAGCCTCGCCAGCCCAGCTCCTCTGGGAACGGTCCAATAAACAAATTGTAAAAGAGAAAAAACAGAATAGAAGGAATATGCGCCCTAACCTGAGGGATAAGTCTAAGCTGGCTTAGTTGTCCTCCAAAAGCCAGAGAAGCCAAGATAGAAACAATAATTACCACCAGTGGCAAAAAGAAAATCAGTCGAAACCCTTGCTTGCTAATCAGGGTAGGGTCGAAAACCCTTCTCCAGTAATCCCAATGATACTCAGCATCTTCTCCAAGAAGAATAAAGGCCAGAGCTACAAGCGCGGGAGAAAGGAGTCCGGCTACCAGCAGAACTTTTACGGCCAGATTTTCCACTCCCCGGCCTGTGGCTACCGCCAGCAACCAAGCTCCCCAGGTCAGAGCAAGGACAAAGGGTATGTATAAGTAAGGATTGATATGTACTTTTTTGGCAAACATCTAAGCTCCTGTAAAAATAAAATATAAAATTTTAATATTAAAATAAAGCATTTTAAAATCATATTAATTAACAAAGCCACTTTAATTTTTGTTCCCCAGGCAGTTGACTTATCTTCTGCTAGCATCTATAAATGTAAATAAGGTTAAAACAATGAAAGCCGTATTCTTAATCGGTGTGAGAAAAACAGAAGTCAAAGATATTTCACTTCCCGAAATAAAAAAACCAGATGAGGTTCTACTTAAAACCAAGGTGGCGGGCATCTGTGGAAGTGACCTTCATTACTTCATCTCTGATAATGTGGGCGGGGAACCTGTTCCTTACCCCTGTATCGTCGGCCACGAATGCTCGGCTGAAATAGTTGAGGTCGGTCCTGAAGCGAAGGGTTTTAAGCCAGGTGAGCTGGTGGCTGTTGAGCCTTCCATCTCCTGTGGCATTTGCGACCAGTGCCTGGCAGGTCGTTTCAACACCTGTCGCAGAGTTCAATTTCTTGGCCATCCCGGTGAACTCCAAGGCTGTTTCGCCGAGTATTTTGTTATGCCAGCCCAAAATCTCCTAAAACTTTCCTCGTCAACCAGCCTGGAAGAAGCCATGCTGGCCGAACCACTTTCTATTGCTATGCATGCTTTCAACTTGGCCGGGCTGGAAAACACAGCTCCCGTTGCCGTTCTGGGCAGTGGACCAATTGGTTTATCACTAATACTCTTGCTTAAAAAACATGGTTTGGCCTCTATTTTTGCTACTGACCGTTCAGAAGCCAGGGTAAAAGCAGCCATAAGAGCTGGTGCCAGCTGGGCTGCCAGTGTGGAAGAAGAAGACGTGGTTAAAGAAATATTGACCCGACAGCCTCTCGGACTAGAGGCTGTGTTTGAAGTGAGTGGTGAACAGGAGGCCATTGATCAGGCAGTAGAATTGGTCAAACCCGGTGGGAAGATAATTCAGATTGGTATTCCCCTTCCAGAAAGAATCTCTTATAGAATCAGTAAAATTCGCAGAAAAGAAGTCACCATCGTTAACGTCCGCAGACAAAACCGATACCTGGATAAAGCCCTGCGCCTGATAGAACAGAAAGAAATTGAAGTTGGCTGGCTTTTAACTCACCGCTTCAAACTGGACGAAGCCCAGACAGCCTTCACCACCGCTTCTGACCGACTCGACGGGGCTTTCAAGGTTGCTTTTGTTCTCGATTGAAGGACTCCAATGGCTCGGTTCTTTGTGTGGTGGGTCATTTCTTAGAAAAATTTTAAGGTTTTTAAATTATGAATAAAAAGCATTCTCCTGGGCCACAAACCAACTTCCAGACCTGCCCGATTTCTTTAAAAAACAAAGCCAAGAAGGAGGGCCGCTCTGGTACCCCCGATTTTAAAATTCTCCTCTTCATAACTAGCACTGGCCGCACAATAAGCAGCATTTATTCCTAACAACAAAAATTTTTCTTTAAGATATAAACCGCCTTCCACAGAAAAAGTGAGCTTATTGCCGCTGACCATTATCTCCATGGCTTCTTCCCTGTAGGTCACGGCCACCACCCCTGCGCCGAGATAGGCTTTGAAATGTTTATTAAGATAGGGAAAACAAGCCAGCCCCCCACTAAAAAACTGCTGCCTGGAACTCGCCGATTCATGTAGATCAGGCGTTAGACCTT